>JBDNHP010000555.1:0-2227 GCA_041688765.1 Flavobacteriales bacterium | reverse complement strand
GATGGTGGTAACTATCTGAATACAAACTACGCCAGCCAATTCAACTATACCAGTGGTGCAGTTGTGAGTGGTGGTCAATTTGGAGCTGCTGGCGCTTACGCTACTGTACAAGGTACAGGTATGTTCTTCATGGCTGCTGATTGTGATAACGTTTCTTACTTCTCTACCACAGGTAACTTAGGTGCCGATGGTGCTGGTGCAGAAACCGGTTTTGAAATCACTTCTGGCGGACTGCGTGGATTCTATAAGCGTGTATGCAGTGCCGGTGATCCATCGGTAAACCAACTGGTTATTGTTGCTGATGGTCCGGGTATGTCTCAATCATTACCTGGCTCTACCGATAACAATCTTCATCAGGTAAATGGACTCAACGCTCAGGTAAGAATTTATTACCTCCTTTGGGCAGGAAATAGCGGTTATTGCTATACTACTCAGGATGTTCAAGATCTTCTTGATCAATTTGCAGCGGTAATGCCAAGTGGCAACACTGAATTGGTTGCAGGTCTTCCAAGTGGAGAAGAATTCCCCGGTGGAACAACTACTGTTACTTGGGTTTATACCGATGAATTTGGTAATGAATACCCATGTAGCTTTGATGTAGTAGTGAACGTTGAAGGTTGTACCAATCCTGATGCCTATAACTACAATCCATTTGCCAATATTGACAATGGCTCTTGTACAGTTCTAGAGTGTGATCAGTTTGGCAACTGTCAGGAAGTTCCCGCTGTATTAGGATGTATCGATCCTTTGTCGTGTTACTATGATCCTATGGCCAACCTCAATGATGGATCTTGTATCCTAGGAGGTTGTCAGGACGCTGCGGCTTGTAACTATGATCCAAATGCTCCATGTGATAATGGAACTTGTGAATATGTATTCGACTGCGCTGGTCAGTGCGGTGGTAACTATGTATTGGATCTATGTGGCAACTGCTTTGATCCTAATGCTCAAGGAGCTGTTTCTTTCAATTACAGTGGTTCTATTGCATCATGGCAGGTTCCTGCAGGAGCAACCAATGTTACTATTGAAGTATTCGGTGCCCAAGGTGGTAGCGGATCTGGAAATGGTGGCGGAATTGGTGGCCTCGGAGCTCGCATGAAAGGTGACTTTGCAGTAACCCCGGGTGAAACCCTCAATATTCTTGTCGGTGGACAAGGCCAAAATGATGGAGGGTACCAACCAGCTGGTGGTGGTGGATCATTTGTGGTTAGGGTTTCGGATAACTCTCCTCTTATAGTTGCCGGTGGTGGCGGTGGTGCAAACTACAGCAACAACGGTAACCAAAATGCCTTAACCGGCAACAACGGAAGAGATGGTCACAGCCCATGTTGCGGAGCATCCTATAATGGTGTTGGAGGTGTTAACGGAAACGGAGCTACTAATGGTCCTAATGGTCCATGTGCAGGTAACGGTGCCGGATTCCTCTCAGATGGTCAAGAACCTAACTGTGCTGGTAATAATTCACGCGGAAGAGCTTACGTTAACGGCGGTGCCGGTGGTGTAGGTACTTGCGGTGGTCAAGTCGGCGGTTTCGGTGGCGGTGGCGGCGGTGGCTGCGACGGTGCTGGAGGTGGCGGAGGCTACTCAGGCGGAGGTGGAAGCTATGCTGACAGCGGAAACGGTGGCGGCGGTGGTTCTTACAACGCAGGTACTAATCAGGATAATTCTGATGCCATTCAATTAGGCAATGGTTTGGTGGTAATCAATTACACCCTTATCCCAGAATGTTTATCCGGTTGTTTGGATCCTGCTGCTTGTAACTACGATCCTGCGGCTCAAATCGCAGATGTATGTAACTATCCTGATGGATGTAATGATGCAACAGCATGTAACTTCGATCCTGCTGCAACTTGTAATGATGGTACTTGTACCTACCCAGGTTGTAACGACGGAGCTGCTTGTAACTTCGATCCAAACGCAGGTTGCGATGATGGTACTTGTGCGTATGTATTCGACTGCGCTGGTCAGTGCGGTGGAACTTATGTACTAGACCTTTGTGGTAACTGTTTCGATCCAGCTGCAATGGGACAAGTTGATTTCAACTTTAGTGGTGGTATCCAGCAATTTGTTGTTCCTGCTGGAGTAACTGAAGTTACCTTTGAAGCATTTGGTGCTCAAGGTGGCGGTGGTTACCAAAACAATATCGCAGGTGGTTTAGGTGCCCGTATGAAAGGTACTTTCGCAGTAACTCCTGGTGAAACATTTGACATTCTTGTTGGTCAAATGG
>JBDNHP010000068.1:0-3731 GCA_041688765.1 Flavobacteriales bacterium | reverse complement strand
TTCAAGTTGATTTTGAATATACCAAACCCTCCTCTTCTCATTTCTCAATCGAAGTGCAAGAATGGCCGCCATGATAGAAGCTGGTGAAAATTCAAAATCATGTTGATCTATGAACTGCAGATCCTTGAATGATAGTGATCGGACCAAACTTTCGAAACTAATACTCAAACCTAATATTGGCTTATTTCTGAGCAATAGTTCATCACAGGAAATAAATTGTTCTGATGCACCGTATGATTGAGCTTTTAGCATATCATAAAGCTGATCGCTGCTAAACTTCCTTATCTCATTATTAAAACTTGCCATGCTTTGTAAACGGAAATTTGCAAAAAAATGTGCTAGAATTCTAATTCTTCTTTGTACAAATAGTGTTTTTGTACTGAGCCGAATGGTCGGTAAAGGTAATAGGCTTCGTTGTTTCTCACTTGAATTTTTTCGGGATAACGGTAGGTAAGTCTGAATGATTTTCCCAAAGTACCGTCTTGCAAGTTTAATGCAGATAAATAAGTATATCCATTTTTATCGTACTGAACATAAATTTTACCGCTAATTTCATCATGAAGCAAATGCTTTTTCCACTTGCCATTTGTTTTTAATTTATGATGTGATATTACAGTGGAATCAAGTGTTGATGAAGGATTGACATGCCGAAAAAGCTGATCATTGTAATGATTAAAAATACATAATGTATCGCCAACAACGATGCATGGAGAATAGAGTGGTTCTGCATACATCGACTCACTGAATCCACTCATCCAGGCGGCAATAATTTCTTTATCTATACCGGTTTTCAGCTCCATTCGATAGGCATCCAGCTTTCCACGGGTAGGCAGGTATTTGAATTCTGAACGCAACAATTGCATTTGCAGATTATCTTGGATTTTTCTGATTTCCTGATAGGCTGAATCGGCAGGATTGTAAGCGTAATAGCTGAATGATGGGAAATCCGGAGAATAATCAGTAAGAAGAACAAAATTGCTAAGACTGTCGAGAATTGGGACATAAGCTTTGCTGTAATGTGCTTTATCCAGCTCTCTCAAAGTTATATCTAAATTATTTGTATTTAAAAGAAATATTTTATCAAGGGAATGAAGAATTATGTCGCCATTGTACGCTTTTTCCAAGCGAATAAATTCCCCCTGCAATAATTTATTTTTCAAACGATTTCTTGAGCTGTCTTGAATTATTATCTCGCATGTGCTAAATGGAGTTATTTTGCTGTATTCCTGACGCTTCCAACGGTCTTCTTTGCCATAAGTAAGTAAAAGCAATCCATCATTAAAAAATAGAAAATCGCCTACATGTAATTTTTCATCTGAAAATACAATTTCAGGCAAAGGATCAGATTCAATTTCGGCAGTTGGAATTTTAACTAAATCATAGTCCAACAGCACTTCAATAAACAAAGTGTCTTTTGTCCAAGGGAGATTTTTTAATGATAGACTAGTATCTCGAAATGAAATATGACTGAAGTGAAGTGTAGAATTTTTGCTTTCAAGCCGAATCGAAAATTCACCTTTGTTATTGGTACTTGAAACAGATGAACTCGTCTTATGAATTACGTTAACGGAGTTTATTGGCTTCAAAAGCTGTTTATCCAATACCCTGCCTTTCACATAAACCTGAGCATTCAGATTACATGCGAAAAGGATAAGAACTGAGGTAAAAAAAACAGATTTAGGTACCTTCATGGAATGAAGATGCGAAAAAGTTGAAAAATCCACAAATCAGATCAGCAAACTTTGTAGTTCCAATGATGAACATCCTCTTCCTTACCACGCTTTATTAAATCTAGCATTTTTGAAACTTTGGGTGCAAATTCCCATGACGCAGGGTCAGGAAGTTCATAATCTATTTCGCCAATACCCAAAGTATCTATACAGGCGACGGTTGCTGCGGTTCCGGCTCCAAATGCTTCATCTAATTGTGAAGATTTAAGAAGTGATTCAATTTCATCCACACTAATTTTTCGTTCTTCAACTTCATATCCCCAATCTCTAGCTAATTGAAGAATGCTCAATCGGGTAATACCAGAAAGAATAGAATCAGAAAGCGCCGGGGTAAATATTTTATTACCGGTTTTGAAAATAATATTCATCGTTCCGGACTCCTCAATATACTTATGCTCTAAAGCATCGGTCCACACTAATTGATTATACCCTTTATCTTGGGCGAGTTTAGCGGGAAACAAGGCTCCGGCATAATTACCGGCAGCTTTAGCGAAACCTGTTCCTCCGCGCACCGAACGGGTATAATGCGTTTCAACTTTCACTTTAACATTACCGGCATAATATTTATTGACCGGGCAAGTAAAAATGATAAGTCTATATGTTTCAGAAGGTTTTAAACCGATATACTCATCTGTTCCGAACATAAATGGCCTTACGTATAGTGCCGAGCCTTCCATTTGAGGCACCCATTCACGATCAAGTGAAATCAATTGAGTTAAGGCTTCCAAAAGTAGTTCTGAGGGCACATTTGGCATGCACATCCTTTCAGCCGAACGATTGAATCTTATTATGTTTTGATCCGGTCTGAAAAGATAAATTTCGCCATCATTGTTTCTGAACGCCTTAAGACCTTCAAATATAGATTGACCGTAATGGATAACAGAAGTAGCCGGACTCATGCTAATATTAGCAAATGGAATTATCTCAGGTTGCATCCATTCTCCGTCTTTATAATCCATAACAAACATGTGATCGGAGAATACTCTTCCGAATATAACATTATCAAAATCAATCTTTTCCAGTCGTGATTTTTCAGTTTTCCGGATTTTAATTGGGGTCTTTTCTATCAACATTTTCCTTGGCTTACGGCTCTATATAATAAAATGAACCAGGTTAATGAGGTACAAGTTACGGCTACAGTTTAAAAAATTCAAAACAGAATTATCACAATAAAGTGCAATTAGAGGCTGCTTGGCGCAAATAGAAAGCGATTCGGGCTAACGAGATTTGTTTTAACAGCATACATGACGATAGATGCTGTATTATTTACACCAAGCTTATTCATGATGTTTTTTCGATGTGTATTGACCGTATGATTGCTCAGAAAGAGCTTTTCTGCAATTTCAATATTGGTATAGCCTTCCGCAATTAGCGTGATTACTTCTAATTCACGAACAGAAAGGTTCACTGGCTCACATGTAAATTCGCGAATTGATGAATCTTCCGGATCAATATCCTCTTTGCGAAGAGTTTCTAAAATTTGACCACAAAAAAATCGTCCTCCTGCCCCTGTTTCTTGCACGGCAGAAATAATCTCCTGAATATCACAGTCTTTCTTGATATAACTAGCAATTCCTGCTTTGAGGGCTGAAATGATGGTTAGCCCACTTTGTTCACCGGTAATGGCGACAAACTGAAGATTGGGATGCCTTTTTTTGAGGGCTGGTATGCAATCAACGCTGAAACCAAAAGAAGCAAAATCTATTAAAACTACATTAGCTTCAAATGATTTCAGGCAGTCTGACAGCTCATCCTGATTGGACACTTCCGCAACAATTGAAAAGCCATCCATAGACTTAAACACTGCGCGCAATCCAAAGCGAATGAGCTGGTTACTATCGGCTATAATCAGATTAATATGCCCTTTCAAATTCCCCCTTATCTGAATTGATTCTAAATAACAAAGATAGGTCTGAAAAGAATAGCCTGCAAATAGAAATCAGAAATTTACATACGGAATATTAACAATGAGCAAATCGTCAGCTAAAGAAACGTTTGGGA
>JBDNHP010000554.1:0-7935 GCA_041688765.1 Flavobacteriales bacterium | reverse complement strand
TTATAATTTTAATGATAGCATCCAAGCATCCTATTCTTTCAATTTTGGATATGGTACTACAGTCTATCAGGGAGATAATCGGTATCGCTTGAAGGATGTTAATTTTTTTCAGAACAAGCTGGAAGTTGGAAAACCCGGGAAATGGTTCTTAAGGACTTACACCACTAAAGAAGATGCAGGAAATACCTACGATATTGTTACAACAGCTATCAGGATGCAAGAGGCAGCGGGCCCTACAGATGAATGGAACCTCAGACTTGCATCAAACTGGAGCAATATTTTGGGTTATACTGATTTCGTTCAAGAGCAACCTCGCTATGACGAAATACTTCAACAAGTAATAAATTCAGGATTAGCACCTGATGAGCAATTAGTATTTTTCAATGACTTGTTGCAGCAATGGTATGTAGATGATTATCAATTCTTTAGCGGCCTATATCAACAGGCATCTGATGCTACAAATGCTCAGAGTTCAAATTTCTTAGATCCATTTTATGAAGTGGGAACTGCCAGATATGACTCCCTATTTAATAGCGTAACCTCAAGAAAATTCACGGACGGAGGCTCAAGATTTTTTGATAGGTCGGCATTATACCATGTACAAGGAGAATACAAATTCGATAATAAGTTTGCCGATTTCGTAGGTGGATTTAGCGCAAGATTGTACCGCCCGGATTCAGAAGGAACCATTTTCAGAGACACATTAAGCTATACCTATTTAGCAGATTCACTTGATGAGCAAGGCGCTAGAATCCGAATTGATTCAATTGAAAATAAAATTAAAAATTCAGAATTTGGCATTTATTTAGGTGCTGAAAAACGCATGATGGAGGACAAACTCAAGGCAAATGCAACTTTGAGGATGGACAAAAATCAAAATTTCGACTATTTATTCAGCCCTGCCCTGTCATTGGTTTACACCAAAAATCCATCTAACGTATTTAGATTTTCATTTTCTTCGGCCATACGTAATCCAACCTTAGCCGATCAATACCTTTTTTACAATGTTGGAAGGGCAATTCTTTTGGGCAATATTGATGGACAGTTTGAAGCAGGAAAAGACAGTTTGTTTACCCTTGAGTCATTCAATAATTATAGAAATACTTCGCCATTATCAGAAGGATTAAGTAAGCTGGAATATTTCAATGTCAATCGAATTCGTCCTGAGAAAGTAAGGACTTTTGAATTGGGTTACCGCGCGACTTGGTTCGAGAATACCTATTTTGATTTAGGCTATTATTATTCTGTTTACAACGATTTTATTGGCTACGTGATTGGGCTTTCCGCGGATTTTAATGAATTCAATGGTTTTCCGGAAGGAGGAATACAAGCGTATCGCATAGCTGCAAATGCGGCTGAAGTGGTTTCTACTCAGGGATTTAGTATAGGGAGTAATTATTATTTCAGGAAAACGACCTTATCCGGCAATTATTCTTGGAATCAATTGTTAAGCGGAGAAGATGACCCCATTATTCCTGCATTTAACACACCCAAACACAAGTTTAACCTTGGAATAAGCGCTAGAGATCTGACTTTATTTAAGAAAATAAAACATTTTGGTTACGGAATCAATTACAAATGGATTGATGGGTTTTTATTTGAAGGGTCTCCTCAATTTACAGGCAACATCGACACTTATGACATGTTAGATGCACAAGTAAATGTGCTTGTACCGCGCATAAAATGTACATTCAAACTTGGTGGTTCAAATCTTTTTGGACTTCGCCCATTATTCAGAAATGAATTCGGCAATTTTGGCGATAGAGTTCAAAGGTCATTTGAAAACAATAACATTCAAGTTTACGGCGGTCCGGCGGTTGGAAGAATGTTATACATTCAAGTGCTATTCGATCTCCAAAAGCGTCAATAATTCGTATCTTTATCCCATCAGTAAACAAAATAAACCATGAGAAAAACTCTATCCTTATTAATCGCAGGTGCAGGGCTGGTATCCTATCAATCCGCTCAGGCGCAGCGTTTCTATGATGAGGTATTTACGAACGATCAGATTGTTGTACATTCGAATATAGTATTCGGAACCAACATTGACTTCCTTACCTCAGATTTCAGTTCACCGAGTGTTCCGGCTGAAATCACCGAGTTACAGACTGCTGTATTCCTCGGCAATCCTATTCCTGCCGCATATTTTAATCCTGCGGATGATGCAACTGCTGTAAAGGTCAAAAATATCACCATGGATATTTATGAGCCTGATCAAAGCGATGATACTTACGATAACCGTCCGGTAATCGTTTATATCCACACTGGCAACTTCCTTCCTCCTCCTATCAACGGCAGCCCCAATGGCACTAAAACCGATTCTTCTGCAGTGGAACTTTGCAAAGGATGGGCCCGTCGAGGTTATGTAGCCATCAGCTGCGATTATCGTTTAGGTTGGAATCCAATTGCAGCTACCGTTCAGGAGCGCAGAGGTACACTGCTAAATGCTGTTTATCGCGCAATCCATGACGTAAAAGAAGGTGTTCGTTTTTTACGCGAAGACTCTTATGCTTTAAACACATGGAACATAGACGAAAGCAAAATCGTTCTTTACGGACAAGGTTCAGGCGGATATGTTTCTCAAGCTTATGTTACACTTGACAATCCAAATGTGGAGTTATATCTCCCAAAATTTTTGCCAAATCCATTTAATCCAAGCGTATCTTACATAGATTCAAGTCAAGTTGGAAACTTTGAAGGTTTTGGTGGATTAGTTAATCTTTATCAGAATGAAGGAGTCTCTTCTGATGTTCACATGGCTATCAACGCTGGTGGTGCTTTGGCTGATGAATCATGGCTCGAAGCTGGTGATGTTCCAATGATCGCCATCAATTGTGTGCGCGACGACTTTGCACCATTCACAGCAGGTACCGTTATTGTGCCTACTACTCTTGAAGAAGTTGTAGATGTGCATGGCGGGAATTTCTTCATTCAAAAAGCTGTTGATCTTGGTAATAATAACATCTTTGTTGATCTTCCTGATGGAGACCCCTTTACCGATGCCGCTCGCAGCCGTTATGGTGAAACTTACACGGTATCTAATGGACTTACTCAAACTGTAAATGCTACTCCTGAAGGATTATTCCCAATCCTTCGCTCACTTCGCCCATATCTAGCAAATGAATCTTCTCCTTGGGAATGGTGGGATCCAACTTCAGCAATTGCTCAAGTACAAGTAGCACCAGGCATTACAGCTCACATGGCTTCCCTGAACTCAAATCCTGATATGTCACCTGCAAAAGGGCGTGCATACATCGATTCTATTCAAGGTTACATTCTTCCACGTATCATGTGTGTGCTTGAATTACCTAACAGTCCTTGTGAAAACCTCAATCCGATTCCTTTCAACGATGATTGCGCTGATGCAGAAGATATCGATATGTTTTTCCATTCTGGTGAAAACGTAGTTCAACTTACTGACACCTATGACAACTCCAACGGCACCGTTGCAAATGATGATCCTACTGATGGTTGGGATTGCTTTGGCGAACCTGATGGCGGTGGAGGTAGTCCGTCTATAGATAATACCATTTGGTTTACTTTCGAAGGGGATGGTGAAGTTTATAATATCCTCACTAATGATTGCAATGGTACTTTAGGTGCTGATTATATTTTTGAAGGAGATACACAAATGGCTATCTATACAGGTTCATGCGGCGATTTTACTCCTGTTGCCTGTGTTGATGATTCTGAAGATGCAATTCAAGGCAACTACTTCGCAGAACTCGATTTCCCAACGGAAGATGGCCAAACTTACTTCATCATGGTAGATGGATTCGATTGGTCTGAACTTGGCGAAGATGGTCCTGCTGAAGGCCAGTTCTGCATTCAAATCACCCAGATTGTAGTTGGTGTTGATGAAATTGCAGGTTCAAACCTTAGCATTTATCCTAATCCGGCTGTAGGACAATTTACCATAGATGCTGATGCCCGCATTTCTTCTGTAAATGTGTACAACGTATTAGGTGAATTAGTATCTCAATTAGAAGGCACTAATGCAAGTCGTGTAACTGTAGATGCTACTCAATTTGATCCAGGCGTATACATTATCAATGCTTTTGTGAATGGAGCTATGCTCAGTTCAAGAATCATTGTACAATAAGCAATAAGAATAATTTTCTCGAAAAGGCTGTCTCAATATGAGGCAGCCTTTTCTTTTTTTAGAAAAACATTTTGCGCATATTTGAATTATAATAAAGCATAACAAAATATTTAAGGAATTGAGAATATGCGTCTTAAACAAGCCCTCTCCTTCGCCGTTTTGAGCATTATATTGCTCCTTATAAACCCACTGAGCACTCATGCTCAAACAAGTACACGTGGACAGCGATTTTGGCTAGGATTGATTGAAAACATCTCGCTTTTGTTCAATGGTGTTCCCGCTTTTGGACTTGTAGTTTCAGCCGATCAGAACACCAACGGAAATATTATTGTCCCACAAACCGGCTTGATTATTCCATTTACAATCAATGCAGGTGAAACATCTGAATTATTTCTACCTGCTGCAGTTTGGTACACTCAAGGATCTGAAATAATCGACAACAAAGGCATTCTCATAGAAACCGATCAAGATATAACACTTCAGGTTTATCATTATCGAACTTTCTTCAGCGAATCATCTGTCATCCTTCCTGAAACTATGCTCAGTGATGAGTACCTGGTTTTGGCTGGTAAAGACCTCAATCAAAACTCAGCTTCGAGCTTAGTGATTGTGGCCACTGAAGACAATACCACAATTGAAATTATTCCGTCTGCACTTACCCAAGGATTACATGCACCAGGACTGCCATTTACAATTACCATGAATGAAGGTCAAAACTATCAAATTCATGCAAGCACTGATTTGAGTGGATCTTCTGTGAAGGCTTTGGACGGAAAGAATATTGCCGTTTTCTCGGGTGCCAAACAAGCAGATATTTGGTGCCAAGGTGATGATAGCCATCTTTGGGAGCAATTGCCTCCAATAAGCGCTTGGCGCAAGGAATTTGGCTTATTGCCGTATAACGGACAAGGGGGTGATGTTGTGCGCGTATTTGCCGCTTTTGACAGTACAGTTGTAAAACGGAATTGTAATGATTGGCATGTACTGGATAAGGGCGACTGGATTGAAGAATTAATCACTGATCCATCCTATATTCAAGCTAATCATCCCATACTCATTGCACAATTCAACAAAAGTCAATCCTGCAATACGAGTGACATAGGAGGTCCTTCATTTTCATTCCTTAACCCAATTCAATACCGACAAAATTCAGCACAATTTATTTGTCCATTCGCAGAAATAAATCCATCTGATTTTGATATTCATCGCATTACCATTATTTGCGAGGCCAATGAAAGTAACGGCATTTTTATAGACAATAATGAGATTACAGAATTTCAATATTTCGGACCATCTGAAAGTTTAGCCTATACTCAAATTGATTTGAATTCGGGAAACCATGAATTACTAAGCACTTACCCTGTTTGGACACACTTCCATGGTTTCGGGCTTTATGACGGCTACGCACATAGTGGGCACTATACTGAGGAAACACCATCAGCTTTGACTGTTGAAATCAATGCAGAAGGAAATCCGATAAGCAAGGAATATTGCATTGATGAAGCCATTAATTTCGAGTATCTTTTTGACTACGAACTTGCGAACTGGAACTGGGATTTTGGTGATGGTTCGAGCTCAAACCTAACTAATCCTAATCACCTTTACAGCAATACAGGCTTGTACTCCATTAATATGACCGGTACAGATATCAACGGTTGTTCCTTCAATGGAAATCTAGCAATTGAAATTGAAGATTGTAGTATTTACATTGATGAATTTACTTATAATAATTCATTTTATATAGATAGCAATGGAATGCTAAATTCCAAAATTGAGGGTATCAAATCAAACATGAATGCTTATGACAGTAGTGGAAGATTACTCAAAAATGCTATTAACATAGACTTCCCCATTGAACTACCCAAGAATACTTTCCTGATCCAACTAATTGATGAGGAAAGCAAAATTACCAATATTAAAATTATAAAAAATTAAATATAACTTTATTTTCTATTATTTGAATTATTTAACAACAATAAATGTTATTCCTTTAACTATAAATGGCGCTCAAAATTACCTCAATTCCGAAC
Organism: Flavobacteriales bacterium; assembly: GCA_041688765.1. GTDB lineage: Bacteria > Bacteroidota > Bacteroidia > Flavobacteriales_D > Sanyastnellaceae > JBDNHP01. The sequence goes on along the minus strand of JBDNHP010000554.1, from coordinate 1,803 downwards.
TATAGGGTTCTGTATCATTAGTTGCGTTTGGAAACCGTTATCAATAGTACCTTTGCCTATGATAAAGTGCAAAATTTATCTAATACTTTTAGCTTCGTTTATTGCCGTATTAAACTTGAATGCACAAAATCATACTGCGCTTTGGAATCAGTATTATCAGGATCTCCAACTTAAAAACAGATTGCATTTAATGAGTGATGCTAGTTTGCGCAGTATGGATGCAGCTCACATACCCTATATCTTTCAGATACGTTCCGGAATAAATTATGAATTAATTGCTAAACAACTAGCTATCGAATCCGGCTTGTGGTATTCAACAGATCATTTACACCAACAATCAGAGCTTCGCCCACACTGGCAAGTAACTTATAACCGCCATATTGGTGCATCTAAGCTGTACTTTAGATGGAGAAACGAGCATAGATTTCTTACTTCTACAAAACAAAATCACTATGTATTAAGGTCCAGATTATTTGCCGGTTTTCGTTTCAAACTTACCGAATTGGGAAAATCCAAAAAAGGACTATTTGCAGGCAGCGAACAGGAATTACTTTTAAATCTGGCCGGAGACCAGAAATTTCAGGATTTGGATCAATACCGCATTATCAATTATGTAGGACTAAGGTTTTCACCTTCTATGGAATTCAGTCTAAATTATTTCATGCTTTATCGAAAAAATCCGATCAAGGATCTCAATAATTTTCAGAGTATTATTTGGCTGAAAATTAGGCATACCATCGGCTCACAGAAAGGCTAAAAATCTACTGCCTTAACATTCCCCGTTCCTTCAGCACTTTGTTCAAACGATCTGGATAATCGGTAATAATATTTCTTACTCCCATATCGAGCATACGATTCATATCCGCCTCTTCATTCACCGTCCAAACTGCTAAACCTAATGCTCTATTAGCACATTCGATTACTAACTCTTCATCGACCATTTCAAAATGCGGGCTGTAATATTCAGGCACAAATCCTAATTCAGCAAAAAGCTGATCCATGGATTTATTTTGAATCTCATTTAAACAAACAAGCTTATAGTCGGGATACATTCTTCTGAAAGCCTTTAGCACATTCAAATCGAAACTTTGCACGGTGATCGAAAAACCTGATGCCGTATTTTGTAAAACTTTATGAATAGCAATGGCAAAATCCTCCGGAAAAGGCTGAAAGCTGCCATACCATTCCGGTCTGCTCTTTATTTCAATATTCAGTTGAGGTTTGGGTATTGCATTCGAGTCGCAATACTGAGCAACATTTTCGATAACAGCAGCGAGCGATGGTTTAAATGCAAATTGCAATTGCTGATCTGGAAACCGGGGATGCTTTCGCTCACCGCAAGAATACCTCGCTATGCTATCGTAGCGCATTTGATATAAATTCAACGCTTCAGCTTCGCCCTGTTGAATTGCTCTACCATCTGGATAATTGCAAATATCAGCATTCATAAAAGGCTCATGCGACACTACAACAACATGATCGGCGCTCATTACCACATCCATCTCCAAAGTGCTAACACCTATTTGGAGAGCGTGCTCAAAACCTCCGATGGTATTTTCGGGCATTAATCCTCTACAGCCGCGATGCCCCTGAACAATGACCTTATCGGTATCGGTGGAATTCATGTTGCAGGAACTATTACTAAGCAAGGCTAAAGCATATAAAACCCCAGAATTCAGCTTCATGGATTTTTTTGAAGGAATGCACGAACTTCATTGGCTGATTTAGGCTTAGCAACAATTTTCATGTCTTTATCAATCAAAAACATTCCCGGAGTTTTGGTAACACGATACTCTTGTGCCA
>JBDNHP010000553.1:0-3180 GCA_041688765.1 Flavobacteriales bacterium | reverse complement strand
TCCGTTTTGTCATTTATCGCTTTTGCCAGAGCGGCAAGTTCATCCCGTATTGCATTGGTACTTGTTACTTCCGGTCGATCAAAGAAAATTTCTTTAGAACCTTTTCCTTCCCCTAAATCAATCACCATCGAAAATGGATCAGCTTCGCCAATCACGTCTTTCATTCTGATTATTTCCGTTTCCTTCTCCAGAAAATCAACCGATATATAAGCATCGCGCTGAAACATTCTGATTTTACGCATATTTTTCAGTGAAATGCGGCTTGCAGTTAGATTGGCAACGCAGCCATTGTCAAATTCTATGCGAGCATTCGCAATGTCCGGAGTATCACTCAAAACAGCCACACCACTTGCGCTAATTCTGAGAATGTTGGCTTTTACTACGCTAAGTACGATGTCGATATCATGAATCATGAGGTCTAAAACCACCGAAACATCTGTGCCTCTTGGATTAAATTGAGCCAGGCGATGACCCTCAATAAAACGTGGTTGATCAAAATAGGGTAGAGCCATTAGAAACGCAGGATTGAAACGCTCCACATGTCCAACTTGTGCCTTCACATTAGCTTCCCGAACAAGAGAAATAAGAGTTTTGCCTTCTTCAACAGTGTTAGTGAGCGGTTTTTCAATAAAAATATGCCTAGAGCGCTTAAGTGCCATGATAGCGCAATCGAAATGGGAGAGGGTTGGTGTAACTATATCCACTACGTCCACCGCATCGGCCAATTCTTCCATTGTCGAAAATCTTTTTAAGCCGAATTGGGCAGATGCTTCTTCCGATTTTTTGTCGTCAGGATCATAAAAGCCAATGAGATTATAAGTATCAGAGAGCTCTGTAATGCATCGTAGATGTATCTTTCCTAAGTGTCCTGCTCCTAGTACTCCTATCTTCAACATAAGTAGAAATTTTGGCTCAAGTTAAGCGGCAGAAGTGCTCTTGATTTAAATTTCTCTTGCATTTATCAACACCGAGGAAAGGATAGCTATGCTTAGGTAAATTTGCTGCAATGGAAGATAGTTATAAGCACAAAGGAATGCGCAAGCGAATGCTTGTAGAACTTCGGGATATGGGATTTAAGGATGAAAGGGTGCTGGAGGCTATGAATAGTGTGCCCCGGCACTATTTTCTATCTTCGGCATTTTTGGAATTCGCCTATCAAAACAAAGCATTTCAAATTGGCGCCGGACAAACGATCTCACAGCCTTTTACCGTTGCATTTCAAACTGGTTTGCTGGAGTTACTGGATGGAGAAAAGGTGCTCGAAATTGGCACGGGCTCGGGTTATCAAACTTGTGTGCTTTGTGAAATGAAGGCCAAGGTATTCAGCATTGAAAGGCAAAAGTTGCTCTTCGATAATTCAGGTAAACTCATCAAATTAATGGGTTACAATCCTAAGCTCTATTATGGTGATGGATACAAAGGATTGCCTGCTTGGGCACCTTTTGATAAAATTTTGGTTACTTGCGGTGCGCCTTTTATTCCAGAAGTTTTAAAAGAACAACTCAGGGTGGGTGGCATCTTGGTAATTCCAATTGGCGATGGAGATAAGCAAAGCATGACTAAAGTAACAAGATTGTCAGAAACTGAATTCGACATTAAAGAATTAGGTACCTTTATGTTTGTTCCGATGCTGACTAAAAGAGCAGGAAATAAAGATTGATCACATGAAACTCATCACAGCAGATCAAATAAAGGAACTTGATCAGTACACCATTGCTCATGAACCAATCAGTTCGGTGCAGTTGATGGAACGTGCCGCTACTGCTTGTACTGCCTTCATACTAAATCACTTTCCCGATAGTTCATTTTGCATTATTGCAGGTACCGGAAACAATGCTGGAGATGGTCTTGCAATTGCCCGATTATTGGATGTTTCAGGCTTGAAAACAGAAGTTATTCTAACCGGTAATCCTTTAGAAGGCTCAGCAGATTTCAAAACAAATCTTGAACGTCTCAAACTAAGACCACTAATTGAAGTTCATCTCTTTAAATCGATTGATGATATAGTTCTTAAGCAGGGCAGAGTTATTGTTGATTGTCTTTTTGGAACAGGCATAAAAAAAGCAATTGAAGGTCCAACAGCGCAATTGATTAAGGCAGTGAATCATTGCGGATCAAAAATTATTTCAATTGATGTGCCTTCAGGTTTGCCTGCTGACCTCAAAACGGAAATGCTGGGGAGTGCGATTGTAAAAGCAGATATTACTTTAAGTTTTCATATCCCAAAAATCAGTTTTCTATTTGAACCTTTTGCACGATTTATTGGTCAGTTGCATGTTTTAGATATAGGTTTGAATAAAGCCTTCCATTCCAATTTGCCATCAGATCTCCATTTCAATCTTCATGAGGAAATGAAGGATTTGTATCGAAAAAGAGATCGTTTCAGTCATAAATCTTCCTTCGGACATGGGTTGTTAGTGGCGGGATCTAAAGGTAAAATTGGTGCCGCAGTTCTTAGCGCAAGTGCATTTCTAAGGTCCGGAGCTGGTTTGATTACCGCACATATTCCTGCATGTGGTTACGATATTATGCAAACCACCGTTCCGGAAGCAATGTGTATTGCAGACTCAAAGGATGAATTGGTTTCCGAAATTGTAAGTTCCAACTGCGATGTTATTGTTGCCGGTCCCGGACTTGGCACTGCCGATAGAACAGCAAAAGCGATTGAGGAATTGATAAAAGAGAGCAATGTTCCCTTGGTTCTAGACGCAGATGCACTTAATTTATTGGCATTGAATTCTGCATGGTGGAACGAACTCAAAAATCGAGAACTCATTCTTACGCCTCATCCGGGTGAATTTGAACGATTGTTTCAATGTGGTAAAGATGCCATTCATCAATTTGAGGTATTGAAACAAAAGGCGATTGAATATTCGTGTATTATCGTATTGAAAGGTGCATTTACTCGCATAGCCATGCCAAATGGTGAGGTGTATTTCAATTCAAGTGGAAATTCGGGTATGTCTACAGCGGGAAGTGGTGATGTTTTGAGTGGTATCATAGCCGGCTTGATGTGCAGCGGATATTCTTCCAAAGAAGCTGCGCTGTTGGGAGTTTATTTGCACGGATTATCAGGCGATATTTATGCTGCCCAAGAGTCGCAGGAATCACTCACGGCAGGAGATTTGATTAAAAAGATGGGAGCTGCTTGGCGAAGAATTTCAGCTTAAGTCCGAGCAG
>JBDNHP010000067.1:0-6680 GCA_041688765.1 Flavobacteriales bacterium | reverse complement strand
TGATTTTTATGCACCAGATTGAACCATATTACAAGTGGAGAACTCATTACATTTCAAGCGAGGATCCGCGTTCCCCTTTTTTTGGCAAACAGAACAGCGAGTTGTATTACACCGATCATATTTATGACCATTATATTCATCCGCAATGGGATAATATAGGTTCACCTACTCTTTTTGTAAAAATAATTTTTGCCGATTATGAAGAAGGCTTTGCCATTATTGAATTAATGGGTGAATGGAATGATTGCCTCCATAATGATATCATGATTCTCAAACGCGATGTGATAGAACCATTAATGGTTGAAGGCATTAAGAAATTTGTGCTTATTGGTGAGAATGTGTTAAATTATCATGAAAGTGATGATTGCTATTATGAAGAATGGTTTGATGAGGTCGAAGATATGAATGGCTGGATAGCAATGCTGAATTTCAGAGATCATGTAATTGAAGATTTTCAGAATGCCAATGTTGACAGTTATTTCGTTTTGGGCGGACAGCTCAACAATATTGCATGGAGAACTTATACTCCTCTGAGGCTATTTACGCAAATTCAAAAAGTGGTAGCTAATCGATTGGGTGAAATAAGCTAGTTGCTCGGTTCCATTTGTTTAGCAATCGACAGATTTGTTAAAATTTAGATGTGTTATTTCGAAATAAAGCCCAGTAGAGATCACTTTACAAATTCAAAGCAATTTTGCGCGATAGCACTGCTTTATAAAGCTCACTCCATAGCGCCTTAGCCGTAAAAAAGGAATTTCCTAAATCAACAAACTTTTCCCAGTCATTGCTATAGGTTGCGCAATATCAAATAACTCTAACACCGTTGGAGCCAAATCTGCAAGAACTCCGGAAATTGGTTTGCGCTCAGAACCCAATAAATGCAATGGAACTAAATTCATTGAGTGGGCAGTATTCGGACTACCATCTGCGTTGATTGCATAATCCGCATTTCCATGATCCGCTGTTATTAAAACAACATAACCCGCATTCAAACATGCCTCAGCTACCTTTTTTGCGCAAACATCTATCGTTTCACAAGCCTTTACAATGGCAGAAAATACTCCCGTATGTCCTACCATATCAGGATTTGCAAAATTTAAACAAATAAAGTCAGGAGCATTTTTTTCAATGTCATCAATAACTGCAGCACTGAGTTCGTATGCGCTCATTTCCGGCTGTAAATCATAGGTCGCAACCTTTGGTGAATTGATCATAATTCTGCGTTCACTAGGAAACAAGGCTTCACGTCCGCCCGAAAAGAAAAAGCTCACATGAGGATACTTTTCAGTTTCTGCAATTCTCAATTGACTTAGTGAATGATCAGACACTACTTCACCCAATGTTTTGTCAAGATTTTGTTTGTCAAAAACAACATTTATATTTTTATATCTATTGTCGTAATTAGTAAATGTAACATAGTGCAAATGGAGTTTATTCATCCCGAATTCAGGGAAATCTTCCTGAGTTAAAACTTGGGTTATTTCACGACAACGGTCTGTTCGGAAATTGAATACAATTACCACATCGTTTTCTTCAATCAAAGCTAATGGCTTGCCCTGAGAATCAGTTATCACATGTGGCTCTACAAACTCATCGGTAATTCCCTGATTATAACTTTGCTCTATAGCTAAAAGTGGATCCGAGTTTTTTATCCCTATACCATGAACCATTAAATCATAGCTCTGCTTCACTCTCTCCCAGCGTTTATCACGATCCATCGCATAGTATCTCCCACAAATACTCGCCACTTTACCTCCGCTTTTCTGACAATGTTCAATGAGAGATTTCATGAATGTTTTGCCACTGTGCGGATCCGTATCTCTTCCGTCTGAAAATGCATGCACAAATACATCGGTCAGCCCTTGCTGTTTAGTCATATCCAACAAAGCATGCAAATGTTCTTGTGAAGAATGTACGCCACCATTTGATACCAAGCCTAATAAATGAACTTTTACGTTTGTAGATTTTGCATATTTCATAGCATTTAGAAGGGTATTTTCTTCAAAAAAACTTCCGTTTCTAATCGCCAGATTAATGCGCACTAAATCTTGATATACAATTCTGCCTGCACCAATATTCATGTGGCCTACTTCTGAATTGCCCATTTGTCCTTCAGGCAGCCCTACATTCTCTCCATAAGTTTTTAATGTAGCTGATGATGCGTTTTGCTCTAGGCCGTCGATAAATGGTGTTTGAGCAACATAAATAGCATTGCTGGAGTCATTTTTACCATTGCCCCAGCCATCCAGAATCATTAAACAAACTTTCTTTTTCATAATGTTCTACATCTAAAGGTAAACACAGATCCATGCGGTTTGGCATCGCTGAGCAATATTTCAGCTTGATGTTGCAATGCAATTTGACGCACTAAATAAAGTCCCAGGCCGGTTCCTTTGGTTTTGCGAATTTCCTCATTTCCAGAGCGATAAAATTTGCGAAATACTTTTTCGCGCTCGTTTATCGGAATCCCTGAGCCCTTATCACTTACACTTAAATTGGCGAATTTTCCCTCGCTCTTGAGTTTGACAAATATTTCGGTGTTAGGTGGACTATATTTTATAGCGTTTTCGATCAAATTGCTGAGTAATGTTTCAATAGCTATTGCATCTGCAAGAATATAAATGCCTTTTTCAATTTCGATTTTCAGCAGATGATGTTTTCCTGAATTCTCAAAAAGTCGAGTAGAAGTTTGTCTCACTAATTCTGAAAAATCAATTTTTTCAGACTGATAAACATCAATGGCACTTTCAATTCGGGTTGCAGTGAGAAATTTATCGCTCAGAATATTGAGTCGCTCCGTTTCAGAAAGTCCTTTTTGGGATAGGTCTTTAATTTTTTCGTTTGGCAGTTCTCTTTTTATCAGTGTTTCGAATAAGAGCTTAATGGAAGCCAATGGCGATTTAAGCTCATGGGTAACGGATAGAAGAAAATTACTTTGAAGACGAGCAAGTGCTGCTTCTTTTTTAATGTATTTGCGAACCTGCCAAATCCCCAGTCCAAGAAGCAATACAAAAACGCTCCCTTCGCCCAGGATCATCCAAACTTTATTCTGAAATGATAAATGTAATTCTTGCTGATGGGCTGGATCGGTGCTAAACGCGGCACTTAAATCACGCACTTCACGATTTACTTCTATGAGGTAGTAAGTCCACCAACCAAACTGAAGCAGTACATAAACGGCGAGTAGGTAGAATAGAAAAACCGGTCGGTTACTCTTGTGATCCATAATATTATAGTGCAAAGATAAGGCGGACCATTAGTCCGCCTTAAACTTATATGCTATAAATTATAGCTTACTTCTTTTGTTTAGCGGGAACAGGAGTAATACCTACACCACCGTTGCCAGTTCCAGTTCCAGTTGCAGGGGCACCTGGAGTTTTAGTCGGGCGCATAGCGCCTGGAGCAAACATGGTAGCTTTAGAAGGTGTTGACATGATAAAACGCAAACCTTTAATTCCGTTTTCCAGACCTTCATATTGACTCACATATTCCCAACCTTCGCTGCTCAAATAAGTAAGAGCTGCGGCAACGCTGTTATAATCGTAAGAAGTAACACGGTTTATCATTTCTAAATCTTCTTTAGTGAAGAAATGATCAACGTGGCCTTCGGAAGGCTTAAATGCGTATTTGGTGTTTTTACCATCATTTACAACTACAAGTTCTCCATAAAATATGGTTTCAGAACCCATTCCCAATTCTTTTCCCATACCTCTTGCATCAGATGCAGCAGATTGAGTTGACTGAGTACCTTGTGTAGATTGAGTAGAATTTGATTGATTTGAAGGAGCTACAGCTGACTTTTCAGACTGCTTCTTTTCGGCTTCACGCTTCATTTCATCAGAGGTACTTGATTGAGCAGCCATTACCATCGGGCTTACAATCAATAAGATAGCGAATAACTTTTTCATGAGGGTTTTTTTTCGAAGATACAGGAATTCTTCATTATTGTCACCATCTTACGATAAATTCTTGATTAATCGTCCCATCAAGCATAAACAACCAGCCTTGATGATACAAATCAAGTGTATAGGTAAACCTATGGGAATCAACAATTTCAGCCCATGCTTTGCTCATTTCTCCCGACCAATGAATATCATCCAAAACTAGCACAGAACCTGATGTTAGGAATGGAAAAATAGCATTCACATATCGGATGGTAGATTCATACCTATGGTCGCCATCCAAATAAATGAGGTCAAAATCTTTTCCCTTCAATATATTAGGTAATTGAGCGTCAAAAGTTCCGCAAATGGGGCTGATATTCTTAATCTTTGCTTGATCAAAATGATGTTTAGCCAAGTCATAGATCGACTTAGAACCTTCAACGGTTATAATTTGCGCATTTGGACAATGTTTTGCTAGATATAAAGCATTGATTCCGAGGGAAGTACCTAGCTCAAGTATGTTTTTTGCCTCAATATATTGAGCCAGACGAGCCAATTTAACTGATTTGGCTTGAGTGCTTAAACTTCTTTTGGCAATTTCAAAAATGCTTCTTTCAGCGCGCACATTGCCTAAACTGCCGGCTCCGTGGTCTTCAATCTGGATTTTTTCTGAATTCCGATAAAGCGTTTTGCGAAGCTTTTCAATTTCCGAATAATCAGGCAAATTCTTAGGTTGATCTAATACCTGCAGTCCCATTTGGTAGAGGAAAGGCGAATGAAAATGCTTGTGACTTCCTGCTTTGAATAGGTGAATCAAATAGGTTTTGAGTCGATGAATTAATAAGGAAGGGCTCAAGGTAGATAGCTCTGGTTATCGGCTATGGGTGTTAATGGGGCTTCAATTTTGATGAAAGCATGGTCCAGTAAAACGTGGCAACTGTTGCAAGAATTGATGAGGGAGGTGTACCTATCGTTAAATTCTCCCAGTCCGTGATTTACAATGTGATCATAGAATAGCTCAGTTTGCTCTTTTCCATAAGTTCTCAGTTGATTGGAAATAGGCTTATCGTCTTCCATTGGATTGCCCTTTATCAGCTCTTCCATAGCTTCCTCTAATTCGTGCAAATAAAACTCGGTTAACTCCGGGTTATTTGCTTGTCCAGCAAAATAGAGTTTGTTGGCATACCATTGAAAACGCTGCATAGAAACCGCAAGTTCTACGTGCTCTTCTTTCGGAGTTTGGTTTGACTCAAGCTTGGCTAGTCTTTCTTCAAGTAAAGCATTATTTTTCTTAGTCTGATCCCATTTTACAAAAGCGAAAATGGCAGTAAAAAGGGCAGTCAGTGCGATAAATACAGCAATGGAATTCTTCATTTGGTTGACTGATTGGAGCAACAAATGTACACCCGAACTAATTAATTTCAGCTAAGATTTGCATGAAATGAAAAACCTGTTATCTTTGCATCCCGTTTCGACAGTCGTGTCGGGAAATCAAGGGAGTTTAGCTCAGCTGGTTCAGAGCATCTGCCTTACAAGCAGAGGGTCGGGGGTTCGAACCCCTCAACTCCCACAAAAAAAAATAAAAGGTTACAGGAATGTGACCTTTTTTGTTTTCTAGCAGTCACAACAATTTCATCCGCTATCTTGAAAGTTGCAATTTTAACTGATCCAGTATTTGACCTAGTCACATGTTAAAAAGCGCATAGGATATTTCAGAATGACTCAACGCTGAAATGCTGAGTAGCTGGCTGAACAAGGGAGTGCTTATTGCCAAGAACGAACTCCTGGAATGGCTATTTAGAAGTTCAGAGGAATTGATGATTCTCGTGGGTTATGGACGTCCGCAAGGATTCCCAAAAATTAGAAATAATACTCCCCACAGGAACTAAGCGCTACAGATTTGCCAAGTACTTACTAATACGTTTTAATATCAATTCGAAAGTAATACCCCATCTTTAAGTCCAGTCATTGATACAGATGCGCTTTATTAGTAAAGGCGAATGCCACCGCTGTTATGAGTATTTGGGTTATCAAAAGCCGTATCTCGTTCGATTGAGACAATGCCGTCAATCTTGATCTCATTAGTAAGCCAGTCGTAATAGTTTTTCCGTGACTTGATACTTTTGGGCTTGGAATTTTTAGGGTTCTCATTCACGCCCTGTTCTGGTTTGGGCTTGATATGAATGTCGATATCCTCAGAGAACCGATCAATGATGAGGTAACCCTTTGAAAGTGAAGTCCCGCCTTTTAACTCAAATTCAAGCCCTTGCTGCCTTAAACTAAAAAGTACGTGCATGATCCAGTAGTCCTTTTCAATCAATTGAATCAAAATACATGTTTCGCCTTCTATTACCTTTAAGAGTTCAATAAAATCTGGTCGTTCATGTAAATAGGTTGCTGCCATGTTTAAATTATAGCTTCACTCAGAAGAGGTTTGAATACCTTCTTTGCTCGCAATGTGCCGAACTCTCTGACAGCGAGTTTCAGTTTTTTCTGCTCTACTTCTCTAACCTTCACCGCTACGTTCTGTAATATCATGTCTTGATCTTCTGCGAGTCTCTCAAGGTTATTGACTAAATCAACAAGTAAGAATTCCGTGGTTACATTCTTCGGAAAGCGCGGCTTCTCAAAGAATGTAAAAGTGCGACCGCCAAGGTTGAATTCGCCATGGCGCTTGTGGTTGTACACTACTCGCTTATTGTACAACTGAGTTTTACCCACTCCCAATTCTGTTATAGTCATTAGGTGTAGTTAGAAGGAAATAATCATCCTTTAGGAAAATCTTGACCAGCATTT
>JBDNHP010000552.1:0-9804 GCA_041688765.1 Flavobacteriales bacterium | reverse complement strand
AACCCCCTATTTTTAATCCTGTGGTATTTGCTCCAACAGAAATAAGCACAGGTGATACCATTTTTGTTTGTCTGGGATCGGATTTGGTATATTATTTATATGAGTTTGAAAAAGGCCAAACGAATTATCCACTTTTTACCAGTGCATCATCAGTCTATTATAATATTTCATTAAATGGAAATACAATATTAAATGATACTATTGTAAGCGACTATCTTCTATTCGGATTCAACGGTACGCTTGATATTAGTATGCAGGCCTTCTACGAATGTGATGGTGAATTGCTTGAATCAGCAGTTTTTAGCATACATGTCGCTGTAATAGTGGCAGATCCTGTGTTGCCTGAACCTGTTGGTACGCTGTGTCCGGGTGAATCTCTTGTGCTAAGCGTAAGCGGGTATGATGAGTTTGTGTGGTCGGGGGGCAATAATTTGTTTGAAGTTTTGAGCCCCACTTCAATACTCATCAATCAACCTGGAATTTATCAAGCAAATAGCCCTTATTATGACGATCTTTTTGCATGTTCAACTGCTGGTAATTATACCTTTTATGTTAATCCTACTCCACTGCCGGTAGTTACTATGAATCCGGCCAATGGGGTTATTTGTCTTGGTTCATCTGTTAGTTTAACGTGCAATGGCATTGGTTCTTTTGAGTGGTATAATGCTGAAAATGAATTTATGTCTTCGGGTAATGTATTTGTAACTGATCAAGCCGGATTCTATTATTGTAGATACACTAATAGCAATGGATGTATCATCAATAGCAATAATTTAAGTGTTCAGGAGTATTTCAGTCCTGCTGCTTCGCTTGCTCCATTCACCGAAATATGTCCGGGTATTTCTACCAATATTATTGCAGAAGTTAATCAACCATCACTCATTCAATGGCAAAGTCCTCTTGTTGGAAATGCATTATTGCAGAATATATCGGAACCTGGTATTTATACATTTAATTATTCCCTTTGTGGTGTTAATTCTGTTGTTTCTGTGACTGTATCGGAACTTACTGTATTTGCTGAAATTTCTGGAGAGAATACTTTATGTGATGGAGATTCTTTACTACTTAGTGCAAATGCTGAAATGATTCAGTATGATTGGCTTCAGGGCACTGAGGATGGTCAGGAAATCTATATTCAACAGGGAGGCTTATTTCAGGTTCAAACTACGGATTATTTTGGATGTACAGGATTATCTGAAACGTTCACGGTGGAGATGATCACTTTCGACCCTGAATTCTATTATCCTGATTCAGTTTGTGAAGGTTCTGAATTTGTTGTTTCTGCTGATAATGTGGAAAATTTATACTGGTATGAGGATGCTGAGCTCTTGAATTATATTGCTGAGGGAATGAGCCAAAATTTTATAGCTGACGGAAATTCTGAATCGATTTTTATCACTGATACTTTTGAGCAATGCCAGTTTGATTCCATTGAAATTGCTATTACGGTATTAAGTAATCCGATAGCTCAAATTAATCCATTTAATGGTTTTTGTGAAGGTGATGAAGCTTATTTGAGTTCAGTTTTTAATATGGATTGGAATTATGAATGGACTTTACCCGACAATGAATTAAGCAACAGTTCTGACTTGCTTTTAACAAATCCTGATGATGGCTTATACACGCTGATAGTTACGGATGAATTTGCATGTTCAGATACAACAGCAATTTTACTTGATGCTTTTGATCTGCCAATTGTTGAGCTTGATTCAGAATCAGAAATTACCTTTTGTGAAGGTCAGAATTTCATATTAAATGCTTCCGGTGATTATGAATCTATTCTTTGGTTTCAAAATGGTTTGGAAACCGGAATTTCGGATGATTTTATTGAATTGTTTGAGTCGGGTATTTATTATGCAATGGTATATTCAGAAGAAAACTGCGAGGCTCAATCTGAGTCTGTAGAGCTGATTATTGAACAAGCCGGCCAGTATGATCAATTGGAAGATCAATATGCATGCATAGGAGATACCCTCATTTTTGAACTGGATTTAGATGATGAATTGAATTGGTATATAAATGCAAATTATCAAGTCAGCGGGAATGAGTTTATGCTGTATAATTTTGCAGGAAATACTACTATTTCCTATCAAACTATTTCTGAAAATGGCTGTGAGGGAGATTTTTTGAGCTTTGTAATTTATGAATCTTCGGATTGCATTGAAGCGCTAGGAAATGTGTTCAGTCCAAATAATGATGGAGTAAATGATTATTTTGAATTTGATCATTTTGGAGTTGAAATAAATCAAGTGTTGCTATTTGATAGGTGGGGGAATACGGTGCAGAAAATGGAGTCAGCGCCTTTTGTTTGGGATGGAAAAAATGATGCAAGCAATGAAGTGAACGAGGGCGTTTACTATTTTGTAGTTCTTTTTAATAACCCTGATTTCCATTCTGAGTTTGCAGAGGGTTATGTGCATGTATTAAGGTAAGATTTTGATTGTTATGCGCAAAGTTCAGTCTTCAACGAGCTCGACTTCTTGCTGCTCTTTTGATTGAATAATCCGCCTCGCACCAACATATCTGGTAGTGTAGTATCCCAAATCTTGATAGCGATCAATCACAACACGATGACGAATAGAAGATGCATGAATCATCCAAATATCATCGCCTTCTATCCGAATAACGAGCGCAACATGGCCTACAGTGCCTGATCTGCTTCCTTTGAAAAACATTAGATCGCCAGGGCGGATGTCTTCAAATTCGATTCCCTTACCTATGATGCTCTGATCTCTGCTGGTGCGGGGTAGATCCATACCAAATGATTTAAAAACAAAAGAGCAAAATCCAGAACAATCAAACCCTTCTTTTGATGTCCCTCCAGAGCGGTAGGGAACTCCCTCATATTGCAAAGCGAAGTTAATCAGGCTGTCCGTTTGATGTTGCGAAACACTGTCCGATAGTACTAAACTATCTCCGTGAAGAGCTTTAAGCGTATGAGAAACCCCTGCATTGAAGGCTTTTGCAGGCGATATTGCCAACATTAAAAACGAGCAAGCTATTATTCTAATCAAATTCATGGATGCTAAAGATAGGTCCATTTTTTTAAATGGCTCCCGTGATCATTTCCAAGCGTATTGAATTTAATTTGAACAATTGCTTTGCCTTTTATTAGCTTTATGGCATGATGCAGTTTCTTTTGGATCTTGGTTTTAAGTATGGGAATAAGTTCCTTCAATTTACCGCAATGATGATTTTACCCATCAATTCCATTACAGCACAATCAATTACCGATACCACTCGTGTTATGGAATTGCGGGAGAATGCCAAATTGATGCTTGAATCAAATCCGGATTCCGCTATCATTCTTTGCAGACAAGTTTACAATCTTGCGTCATCAATCGGGTTTAAAAAAGGAATGGAACGTTCTAAAAGGACTGAAGGCCTTGGTTTTGAGTATAAAAATATGATTGATTCAGCCCTCATTTGTTATGATGAGGCCATTGAAATTGTTCGGGGCATGGGCTTGGACAAAGATGAAGCAGAGATCGTCAATTTCAAAGGGGTTGCATTATTCTACAATGGTGATTATGGAAAGGCTCTTAACTATTATAACAAAGCTCTTCAGATTCAGGATTCAATTGGGGATTTGAAAGGCAAATCTTTTACACGTAATAATATTGGCATCATCTATAGACGAATGAAAGATCACCGCAAGGCGATTCATGTTTATGAGGAATCTTACAAGATAAAAAAGGAATTGGGCGACTCCGCAGGCATGGGAAATTCACTGCACAATGCAGCTTTAGCATGGTCTTATTTGGATGAAGATAGTATCAGCATTTCTTATTTTAATAAAGCTTTGCAAATTTTTTCTGAGCTTAAATTGCCTGAAGATTATGCTAGTTCTGAACTTGCCTTAGCACAAGTTTACTATAACATTGGCGATAACGAAAAGGCCGAATATTATATAGATCGATGTACTTCAATAATCGAAAAGAAAAGAGACATTCGATATGTTACCTTTTTGGTTTACAAGGGATTATTCCTTATTCAGAGAGGTGAAAATGAAGAAGGTTTGACAAAAATCAGAAGTGGCTATGATATGATAAAAGGCACTGATCAATACGATCTTCTGAGAGAATGTGAGCGTGAGTTATACCAGGCTTTTCGTGCTTCCGGACAAATTGATAGTGCACTCGTTCATTTGGAAGAACTAAAACAGATTGACGATTTACTCACAGCAGAAAAAAGGGAGATGCTATATAAGGAAATGCAAACAAAATTTGAAACTTCCGAAAAAGAAAATACCATCAAAATTCAAGAAGTGGAATTGGCAGAAAAAGAACAACAAAAACTCAGTTTATATATCGCTGTAGCTGGGGCAATATTACTTCTGCTTGGCGCTGTGACTCTAATTTTGGCAAAGAATAGGAGTAATAAATTACTTTCAATAGAAAAATCAAAGGCGGAAAAAGCACTCTCAGAAAAAGAAATTCTCTTAAAAGAAATTCATCATCGGGTAAAGAATAATTTACAAGTTGTATCGAGCCTTTTGAGTGTTCAAAGCCGTCAAATTAACGATCCGAAAGCTTTAAAGGCAGTGAGTGATAGCAGGAATCGCGTGCAAAGTATGGCCCTCATTCACCAAAATCTATATAGGGATAATGATCTAACAGGCGCAGATATGCGTGATTATATTCCAAAACTTTGTGCAGAATTATTTTCTGCTTATCGAATTGATGAGGACATAATCGAACTTAAAACAGATATAAATATTCGTTCATTGGATGTGGATACAGCTATCCCATTAGGACTAATTATCAACGAGCTCATAACAAATTCGTTAAAATATGCCTTTGAAAATGCCGAATCAGGACTACTCGAAATTAAGCTTAAATTGAAAGAGGATATTCTTGTTTTAGAAGTAAATGATGATGGGAAGACAGAGCCTGAATTATGGAAAGAAGGTACAGGGTTTGGGACTAAAATGATTAATTCATTTCTTACTAAACTGGAAGGAGAAATGATTGTTAAAACCGATAAAGGCAGGAAAGTGCAACTTCAAATCAGGAAATTTAAGGCAAGCGCATGAAACGATACAGAATACTGGTTGTGGAAGATGAGCCGATTATAGCAGAAGATCTATCAGGGTTTTTATCGGATAATGGTTTTGAAATAGCCGGAATTGCCCATTCAGCAAATGCTGCACTAACATTACTTAGAAATAACACGATTGATGCTGCAATCTTAGATGTTAATCTGGGGGAAGGAATGGATGGAATTGGATTAGCCGGTATGATTCATCAACAATTCCAAATACCTTTCGTTTTTTGCACTGCCCATAGTGATCGTGGAACTATTGAGAGAGCACGCGAAACGTTTCCGTCTGGTTATTTGCTAAAACCTTTTAATGAACGTGAATTATTTGCCGCTCTTGATATTGCTCTCTACAATCATATTCAAAAGCAGCGATCAAGTATGGATTTAACACGTTTAAATCAACATCTGCCTGAACCGCTTACTGATCGTGAACTTGTATTGCTTGCTGAACTTGTAAAAGGTCGATCCAATAAGCAAATTGCTGAATTGCAATTTGTTTCAATTAATACGGTTAAAACTCATTTGCAAAACATATTTCAAAAACTCGATGTGCGCAATAGAACAGAGGTACTTTTTAGAATTGGTCAGATGCCTGCTTAGTTTTTTACTAAAGTTGAAATAATTGAATAGGCCAAAATTGATATTTATATTTTGTGCATTATTAATTTAATTTTATTAAAGTATAGAATAATAAACCTTTTCGAGATTTGGCAATTTTACCATTATTTACTATTCTCCATTTACGGTGTATATTTATCGGAGATTCGAAATTTTCCAGAATTACATATCCGTTTTTTACCTTCCATGTGCCTTGAGTGTCGATTTTTGAATATGAATTCGAAAAATCTTTAAAATGAAAGGTGTAATCTGTATTTAGTTTTAATTCAATTTGTGATGGATCTGTTTCTGGCACTCCATAAGTTCCTGCATAGTCAACAGATTCCATCTTAAATGACATGACTATTAAAATAGCCAAAAATAAGCTCAATGATTTTAGTGATTGTTTCATATCTCTAGTGTTTATCAGGTTAAGTATTTATAGATTTCTTGGTGGGATTTTCCAACTTGGCGTCAATAAACCTATTTTTTCGGCATAGTAATGGATTTGTCCTTTTATTCCGCTTAGTGGCCCTTTCCATTGGTTAAATCTATCATTCACAGCTTCAAATCGTCGCACAGCCTGGCTTAAATTGCCTGGATACGAATTCTTTAAAGTTTCATATTTTTCGCATGCCTTGGCGTATAGCTGAATGTCATAATGTTGAAGTTTAATTATTTCGTCTTCAAGTTCCTTGGGCATTCCTCGTTTCCCAAGTTTTTGTGGACTTTTATTTTTCCATTCATACACAGGATCAGCCCATCCCAATTCATGTTGAAGAATTACTAAACCCTGATGAAATTGTTCAGTGATCAATACAAAATCTATTTGATCCAGAAAATCCATCGCCCTCCTGAAATCGCTGTCTGTAACCTCGCGATATTGCCCTCTGTCCTGAGCCAAGTCTTCCATTGTATGACCCAAGTGATAAGTCTGACCATTATGAAATCCAGTCCTTTTGCAATAATCAACAAACTCTTTGATCGTCGAAATATCTTTTACTTCCTGATGTTTAGGATTTTGCGGAGTTCTCCTGATATGATGAACACCCGAAACAAACTGGCCAACTGGATCGCGCATTACTGTAATCAATGTTGGATCTATGGCAGTTGGAATAAGTAAATGTGCATGATGCCCTTTAATGAGATTAAATCGGGAACGGTACTCCTCACTAAATGAATTAAATTCCTTGATACTTTCCAAAGGAAACATATTTCGAATAGAAAAATTTTGCCCCTTTCGATGCAAACGGTCAAGAGCATGATGAAAACTTGCACCTGCAGTTTTAGGAATATGAATATATATGAGTGACACAGCCCGCTCTTTATTTCGTTTATTTCATTAAGTTTCGCTAAAGTAATAGATTTCTTCATATTTATTTTATTATTTAGTAGTGAACTTGTGTAATTTTTAGAATTATCCTAGTTTAGGGATGAATTTGTCTGTGGACTTTGTTGCTCATTTTTTCTGTTATTTTCACCGATTTTTTCATTTCCTTTTTGAAAGGCTGTTGAACGATTATTCTCAATCAGGTGCTCTTTTTAAACTAAGCTGCTTAACTTTACGTTTCATATTGTAGAAAAGAAGGACATAGCACAATGCCAATTACCATAGATCGCAGACAATTACAATCATTCGGACGTCTCGAATTACTTGCCAAACAAGCAGTTGAAGGCTTTATAACTGGCATGCATAAAAGTCCCTATCACGGATTTTCGGTTGAATTTGCTGAACATCGCTTGTACAACACAGGAGAAAGCACACGTCATATCGATTGGAAACTCTTTGCCAGAACGGAGAAACTTTTTATCAAGCGTTACGAAGAGGAAACTAATCTTCGTTGTCAAGTTTTGATAGATTGCAGTTCCAGCATGCGATTCCCAACGGGTGTTGAGGCAGAAGGACCAGAGTTAAACAAACTCAAGTTCGCGGTTTATGCAGCAGCATCGCTTATTGAGATTCTCAAAAGACAACGTGATGCTGTTGGACTGAGCTTTTTTGCGAATGAACTCTCTTTACACACTCAATGTAAGTCGAGTCCGGCACATTTAAGATACCTTTTCAGTGAATTGGAGACACTTCTCGATACGATAGCTGATGTTAGTCGGAAACAAAGTTTTGTGGTGAATACGCTGCATGAAATCGCTGAAAAAGTCCATCGTCGAAGTTTGGTAATCATCTTATCAGATATGATGGATAATAGCACTCATGCCGATGAACTATTCGCTGCCCTCCAGCATTTGAGGCATAATAAGCACGAAGTTATTTTGTTCCATATTGCCGATAAGAAAAAGGAGATTGAGTTTGATTACGACAATCGCCCATACACCTTCACTGATTTGGAAAGTGGTGAAGAAATCAAGGTGAACCCCATGGATGTTCGTGATCATTATCTTAAAGGCATTAACGATTTCCGCACCGAACTAAAGCTGCGCTGTGGTCAGAACCGAATCGATTTTGTAGAGTCAGACATCCATGAAGGCTTTAATCAGGTGCTGTTGCAGTATTTGATTAAGCGACAGAAGATGATTTGATTAGGAGAGAGCGGGAGCAAAGGGTAGAGAGTACAAAGCAAATGTCCGGGATATCATGGGAGAGTGTTTTAAAGTCTTTCAGCGTGGAGAATCGTAGGTTTTATCCCCAGGTTTTCATAACAGAATACTTCAAACTTAGGTTTTGATTTTTGGTTATCTATTTGGTATTCAGTTCATTCATAGATAATTCATTTTTTTTTGGCTATCTTCTTGCTCTGAATGAAGAAAGCATTATCTTTGCACTCGCCTTCAAATTGTTGAGGGAAGTTTAGGTCGGGTAGTTCAGTTGGTTAGAATACCTGCCTGTCACGCAGGTGGTCGCGGGTTCGAGTCCCGTCCCGACCGCTAAAACGAAGAGCCTTGTGAATTGAAAGATTTACAAGGTTTTTTTTTGTTGTGAAAATTTGAGATTAGGATGTGTAAACCAAGTCAGAGCATCTTGGGGATTTTTAGACCAAACAACCGAATTGCAAAGCACTTGAGTTCACAAATTATTATCACTCGTTTAGTGCTGGCATATCCAGTTTCTTTTGTACATCCCTTTATATCTGTGTCGATTCATTTTTGGGCCAATACTGTAACAAATATGGAGAAAATAATAACGAGCATAACTAAGCAGAATCAATAAAAAATGATTTCTGCTTAAAATGATAAAACTTCATGAATTGACTGTTATTAATTTCAATAAAAAACCCGACAACATTTCTGTTGCCGGGCGTTTTCATCAATGAAAAGCATCAATTATTATTCGATACTTTGATAAATGTTGCGCTTCGATATTCCCCATTTGAAATCAAACGAAGGGTGTACATTCCAGCATTCAGAGCTTCTATATTTAGTACAGATGATTCAATGTTTATTAGACCGAAATCCTTCAATTGCACTAAGTTATTGTAAATTTCATAGAAGCAATTTTGCTTTAGCAAGTTGATTTTTCTATTTTTATTCTCTCAAAAAATTAATTCATTCAATGCTGTGAAGCAGAGCCATAGATGGATGCAAAGCTTTACGATAGGATTATTTAATCTGTGTGCGAATTAATTATTTATTTAATTGAAATAATTTTATTATTATATATATTATTTATAAATTCGAATGTCAACTTAAAGCACTATTATTCAGAAAGATAATTAGGTTTGTTTTAATGTCAATATTTAGCATAAATATCGTTTGGCTTTGGCAATTGTACTGGTGTATTCCTTGTTTAAGTGCGCAAAGCGATGATGTAGATATTAAGAATCAAAACAGAACGACTTATCTCTTGCAGCTTGGATTTAGAGAGTATTTTACCTTCGCAAAAAATGATATGGCTGGGCTATCCAAGATGAACAATCTGGTTATAAAAAGCGAGAATAGGGAACTCATTCCATCTTTTTATGTTGGCTGTAGAATTAATGTAAAATTTGGTTTACAATCTGCATACAATGGAATTTGGAAAACATCTAGAGGTGCCGCAAACTTGGCTTCTTATTATGATGCAACAAGCTGGAGCTTTGGTGATTTATCATTTCTGGATCAACTATTTGAAGCATTTGGAATGGATATTCCAGATGATTATTTAACCCAGGAATCGGAACCGGTTTGGCTTGATATTGCTGATGGTTTGTCATTGGAAACGTGGACGGATTT
>JBDNHP010000551.1:0-3268 GCA_041688765.1 Flavobacteriales bacterium | reverse complement strand
GCTAGCTTTACCGATGGTCGATCAAGAAAAGGAACCTTTGGTGTGCGTTATCGACATTTATCAAGTTCTGGTCATGTAGCAGCAGAAGACAGTATTCCTGATGGGTTTTCTGATAACGAATTCAATTTCTGGTTGAAGAAATTCCTTCCGAAGCACAGTCTATCTGCCAATTTCGATTGGCAAAGGAATGTTATTAATTACTACGGATTTTCGCCTAAGCTTTATCCGGAGGTAAATATTGACAATATCAAACAGCGATTTAACGCATTTGACGGTGGTGTGTCGCTCAACAGCTATTTTAGAGATTCTACTAAAATTAATTATGACGGAGCGGTCAATTTTTACAATTACAGCGACATCAAAGATGGCAAAGAGAACAATTTGGACTTGACTGGTAATTTGAGAAAATATGTGGATACCGAATTGTTCAGTTTGGACATGGGATTTAACTACAATGTTTTCGATTATTTCGATCAGGCCGATTCTGTAAATCGGGATAAAGAGGGGATGATTTTGAAATTAGTGCCCAAAGCCAGCACTCAGCGTGGAAATCTGCATATAAGTGTAGGGATGGGAATAATGATCGATGGCAATAGCAATGATGCATTCCACTTCTATCCAATTGCAGAGGCCAATTACGGACTGTTTAATAACATTCTTGTGCCTTATGCAGGGGTTAAAGGAAGCGTAGAACGTCAGAGTTACCGCGATTTGAGTACTGAAAATCCGTTTATTATAACTTCTCCGAACCTGAGGAATAGAAATGAGCGATTGAATTTATATGGGGGATTGCGAGGAAGGATTAGTTCAGACGTCTCTTTTAACGCTCGTGTAACCAACACGAATTATGAGAATTTCGCCTATTTTGTGAATGACACTACTGTTAGTTCAACTAATCAGTTCAAAGTAGTTTACGACGATTTGAACATACTCAATTTCAGCGGAGAATTATCTTTTGATGCGGGTGAAAAAATCAAGTTTTTTGGTCGTGGGGAGTACAATATTTACACCACTGATAAACAGAAAGAAGCATGGCATCAACCTGGAATTAAAATTAGCGCCGGGGGTGTTTACAATCTGAAAAACAAGCTTTTGGCCAGGGCAGAAATATACCAAATGGGCAAACGTAAAGCTTTGAGTTATGGCAATGTTGAAAATGGCATCGCACAGGACAATGGATCTTATATAAGAGAGTTGAAAGGCTTTCTTGATATGAATTTGGAGTTAGAATATCGATACAACAAGCGTTTATCAATGTATGCCCGATTAAATAACTTCTTGGCAGCCAAGTATGTAGTGTGGAATAACTACAATGTTCAGCGCTTTAACGCCATGATGGGGGTAACCTTCGCGTTTTAAGCAAGAATTAGCCTTTACAGGGCGGAATGTTGATACAGTGTTGAAAATTGCCGCTTTCCCGCGTCAATATTGGGTAAACTGGGCCCAAACAATAGCTATATTTGCACATCTATACGAATGATGTGGAAATGACAGAGGATCAACAAAAAAAATCGCAAAGCTATAGTGCTGATAGTATTCAGGCACTGGAGGGAATGGAGCACGTTAGGATGCGTCCATCCATGTATATCGGAGACGTAGGAGTCAGGGGTTTACACCACCTTGTTTATGAGGTTGTAGATAACTCTATTGACGAGGCCATGGCCGGTCACTGTGATACTATCAATGTGATTATACATACGGACAATTCGGTTACCGTTTCGGATAATGGCCGGGGTATTCCGGTGGACATGCACAAAAAGGAAGGGAAATCTGCCTTGGAAGTGGTAATGACCAAGATTGGAGCCGGTGGTAAATTCGACAAAGATTCTTATAAAGTCTCTGGTGGACTTCATGGTGTTGGGGTATCATGTGTGAACGCACTTTCGATTCACCTCAAAGCTGAAATCCAGCGCGATGGCAAAATCTGGGTTCAGGAATACAGTAAGGGCAAAGCGCTATACGATGTAAAAGAAGTAGGCGAAAGTTCAAAACGCGGAACAACGGTGACTTTCAAGCCAGATGATTCCATTTTTGAAACTACTCTTTACAGCTATGAGACACTTGCTGTGCGCATGCGCGAATTATCATTCCTTAATAAAGGATTGAAAATCACCATCACCGATGAGCGCAATACCGACGAAGAAGGTAATTTGATTAGCAACTATTATGAATCAACACGAGGATTGATCGAATTTGTAGAGTATTTGGATGAAACCCGCGAAAGTCTGATGTCCAAAATAATTCATATTGAAGGTGAAAGATCAGGCATTCCCGTTGAAGTAGCTATGGTTTACAATACCTCTTTCAATGAGAATACGTACTCCTATGTGAACAATATCAATACTCACGAAGGCGGAACCCATCTTTCTGGCTTTAGAATGGGCTTAACCAAAACCCTGAAAGATTACGCCAAGAACTCAGGCATGCTTGATAAGCTGAAATTCGAGATTGCAGGAGATGACTTTAGAGAAGGTCTCACGGCGGTAATCTCTGTTAAAGTGGCAGAGCCACAATTCGAAGGACAGACTAAAACCAAACTAGGTAATCGTGAAGTAACAGCAGCGGTTAGTCAGGCAGTAAGTGATATGCTTGCATACTATCTGGAAGAAAACCCTGCGGATGCCAGGCAAATTGTAAGTAAAGTTATTCTCGCTGCACAGGCTAGGATGGCTGCAAAAAAGGCCAGGGAAATGGTTCAGCGCAAAACGGTGATGGGCGGAAGTGGCTTACCGGGTAAACTTGCCGACTGTTCTGAAAAAGATCCTGCTTTGTGTGAATTATTCTTCGTTGAGGGAGATTCTGCAGGAGGTACGGCTAAGCAAGGACGTGATCGAAATTTTCAGGCTATTCTTCCGCTTCGTGGTAAAATTCTGAACGTAGAAAAAGCCATGCAGCATAAGATTTTCGAAAATGAGGAGATCAAAAATATGTACACCGCTTTAGGGGTGTCCATTGGAACTGAAGAAGATTCGAAAGCACTTAATATTGCAAAACTTCGATATCATAAGATCGTTATTATGTGTGATGCCGACGTGGATGGCAGTCACATTGAAACATTGATTCTTACTTTCTTCTTCCGCCACATGAAAGAGTTGATTGAGCACGGCTATATTTATATTGCTACTCCCCCACTCTATCTGGTTAAAAAAGGCGCACGTCAGGTGTATGCCTGGAATGAAGATGACCGCGATCGCGTAATATTAGAATTGCGTGGTGCAGGAAGTGAATCAAGTGTTGGTGTTCAACGCTACAAGGGTCTTGGAGAGAT
>JBDNHP010000550.1:0-5507 GCA_041688765.1 Flavobacteriales bacterium | reverse complement strand
GATGATTAGTTTTTCACAACAAAGAAAATCAAGTATTCTGCGCCAATACCACGGCTAATTGAACTAAACCGTTAATCTTAAAAAATAGAGAGCATCAATGAAATTCAAAGTACAGAAATTCAAATCCAAATCATTGAATAACTAGCACTTACAAGTATCACTATCTCTCCTCAATCTACTTACCCGTTTGCCTAACGACTCATGCTAATCATCACAATAAAGCGTCTTCTCGAGGAGATTACAATATAGAGTCATCACTTTAGGATTGAATTTACCTAAGATTGTAATTGTTATAAGTTCATCCTTAGGACATTACAACATCAAGTTATCCCCATAGAGTTTAATTTGTCCTGAAATTGTGAATGATACAATATAGCACCTTCAATCTCTTTGGAATTGGTTAACAATTGAAGTAGTTCTTTTGGGAATAGCAAAGAGAATGATCGATGAACTTGTGGCTCATAGGTGTTCTCCACGTTTATTGATGATCACTTGCCATTAGACTCTCATCCGTTACCGATTGAAATCAAATTACTAAAAGCCATTCTCATTTTTAATGGAGCAATTCCATTTTGTCACAAAATATGTCTAGTCTACTTTTGCCTGAGAGTATTTAAATCAAAGCAAAAAAGCATCAAATTTTCCCGCTCGATTGAATGTCCTTGCCTACAAAAGAGTATAAAATAATTATACCAAATTGGTCAATATTTAATATCTCATCTCCATTAATGACTTTCGAAAAAAGGACAGCCCCATGAAGGTTGTAGAAATTCAAAATTCCGGCAATTTCTGTTGTAATAATTACAAAATTATCATTTCTATAAACGTTAAATTTGCTTTTATAATTTTCATTCAATGCGGTTGCGAGGCCGTCTTCACCATCACAATTCTGGTCTATACCATCACCTTCAAAATCATTGGCTGAAGGATTTATTTCATCATCCGAATTATTGCAATCACCCCCCTCAATGGTGTAACCATCAATATCATCATCACCAATGCAAACAAAAAAATCGGGTAAACAGTTTTCGGAAATACAATCTTCACATACCTGTGAATTGGGAAACAAACATGCAAAAGCGCAGTTATCGAGTACACAGTTAATCTGATTTACACTGCACGATAAACAGCCTTCGCTTACTAGAATTTGTTCAGACAAACATGCCAATAAACAATCATTTTGATTCAGTGATAATACACAATCAAATGCGCATGATTGAGATATGTCAGCAAGTAATTCAGCATTCTGAGCCAAATACTCGACTTCTGACTGTGTGCACTGCTGGGCTTTTGTTGGCAATGAATAAAGGCTGAATAAAAGCAGTAGAACTAAGTAATAAAAAGTAATTTTATTTAATTTCATTAATTCGGAAATTGTATTTATTAAAAATTTGCAAATGCTCCGCTTTTGAGATGGCTATCTGATTCGAAAGTGTAAATCACAATTCCTTTGTAATCAATCGGAAGACATCTGCTTTGCTCACTTATCATAGTTCTCGCTATAAGTGTGCCGGTGCCAGAATAAACACTCAAAATACCAACATGTTCAGAAATAAGGCACAATATCTTGTTTTGCAAGGTCATTCTCAGTGTTACTTCTCGCTCTGCATCCATCCCAAGAGCTATTCCATCCACTCCATCGCAGTTTTGATCTATTCCATCCCCCTCCTCATCTTCAGCCATCGGATTGATGGATATATCGTTGTTGTCGCAATCTCCGCCATCCACCGTAAATCCATCTCCATCGTCATCCCCGATACAAACAAGAAATGCCGGACCACAATTTTCCAATACACAATTCTCACAGGCCTGAGAATTAGGGAAAAGACAAGGTAAAAAACAAGCTTCTACAACGCACTGCATTTGCGTTGGTGCGCATTGTAAACAGGTATCACTGATTTCAGGATAAGCCTCTCCCATACAGTCTGTTACACAACTATCCTGATTATCCGAAAACAAACAATCCAGATAACAGCCTGATGCCACATCGATGCCGTCTTCAAGATTTTCATTCATAAATTCCACTTCCTCTTGGGAGCAATTTTGAGCAGAGGATGAAAAAGGAATCCCGAAAAACATCAGGAGTAATAAAATACTCTTGGCTATAAAGATTTTATTCATGGTGATGGCTTTGATGTATTAAATGTAATCAATTTCACGCATATAAATATAATGAACTGTGTATCTGGCAAATACAGAATATTTCTTTGAAAATGTTCGTTTTATTAGTTTTCTATTTATTTTAGCATTCAAGAAGGGCGAATCTGTTCTTCAGGGGAGCAAGACACCCTGCTTGTTTGCATGAATGCAACATCAACGTATAAACCTCACTCCGGGGAACGGAGCAACTATTAACGCGCATTACCATGGCGGAACGTGCAATTATGCATCTCGACTTGGACACCTTTTTCGTCTCGGTAGAACGACTTATGGACAGTCGGTTGAACGGAAAACCCATTCTTATCGGGGGCACCAGTGACCGCGGAGTTGTGGCATCATGCTCATACGAAGCGCGCGCCTTCGGTGTGCATTCCGCTATGCCCATGAAAATGGCACGGGACCTATGTCCCGAAGCAATTATCATTCGTGGTAATTCGGGTAATTACATGAAATACTCCGATATGGTTACGGAAATCGTAAAAGAATCCGTGCCGGTATATGAGAAGACTTCCGTTGATGAGTTTTTTGTGGATCTCAGCGGAATGGATCGGTTTTACGGATGTTTCCGCTTCGCTTCTGAGCTCCGGCAAAAAGTGACTCGCGAAACAGGATTGCCGCTTTCATTTGGTTTGTCTGTAAATAAAACGGTATCCAAGGTCGCAACGGGAGAAGCCAAACCTAACAATCAACTCAAAATCAATTACGGGGATGAAAAACCATTTCTCGCACCACTTTCGATCCGAAAAATTCCAATGGTGGGCGACAAAACCTACCAAACCCTAAGGCATCTCGGGGTAAGTAAAATTCAAACTGTTCAAGAAATGCCTCCCGAGCTCATGGAGCGCGTGCTGGGACAAAACGGGCTGGAAATATGGAAAAAGGCCAGCGGCATTGACAATAGTCCAGTTACGCCTTATTGCGAACGTAAATCCATCAGCACAGAACGCACTTTCGATCGCGATACTACTGATGTGGAAAAGCTCCGCGGAATACTCATCGCCATGGCCGAAAATCTCGCTTTTCAACTGAGGCGCGGCACCAAGCTCACCGCTTGCGTAACCGTGAAAATTCGCTATTCCGACTTCAATACCTACAGCACACAATTACGCATCCCCTACACCGCTTCGGATCATCAACTAATTCCCATAGCCAAGGAACTATTTGACAAACTTTACAATAGAAGACTCTTAGTGCGACTCGTCGGATTGCGCTACAGCCACCTCGTTGGAGGCGGTAATCAAATCAATCTTTTTGACGATACTGAAGAGCGTATCAACCTCTATCAGGCCATGGACAAAATGCGAATTCAATATGGTGATCGGGCTGTGATTTCGGCTGCTGGAATAATGGCTAAAACCATTGGCCGAAGCAATCCTTTTAACGGTGAGCCTCCCATGTTGCTAGCTAACCGAAGACAATAATGTACCTCAATAATCATTCATATTATTCTTTGCGATACGGTACAGTAAAGCCGGAAGACATCCTCAGTTTTGCTCAGAAAAACGGCATAACCTGCATGGCATTTACCGATATAAATAATACTTCCGCAACACTGGATTTTGTTAGACTCGGCCCTAAATATGGATTGCGGGCTGTAGTAGGAATCGATTTTAGAAACAATGCTAGTCAACAATACATCGGTTTGGCAAAAAATAATGAGGGGTTTTATGAGCTCAATAATCATCTTAGCGAATACTCACATGACAACAAACACTTTTTACTTAATGCCCCTATATTTAATAATGTTTATATCATTTACCCATTCATACAATTCGACAAACTCGGCAAGAAAATAGCGGATCTTCGCGAAAATGAGTATGTCGGAATTCGACCTGAAGATCTTAATCGACTCAAATTTTCAAACTGCTTAAAACATCCCGAAAAGCTTGTTGCTCTGCATACATGCAGTTTTCGAAATAAGAAAGAATTCAATGCTCATCGCTTACTTCGGGCTATCGACAACAACGCACTACTAAGCAAGCTACCGATTGAAGACCAGGGATCACTAAGTGAGATTTACAGAAGTCCTGAAGAAATTAAAAGTATTTACTCCGAATTTCCCTATTTAATGAGCAAAGCAAATGAATTACTGGATTCCTGTTCTTTTGAATTCCGATTCGGAACCGAACAAGCACATAAAAATCAACATTCTTACACCAGGTCAGAAGAGGAAGATTTTACATTAATTCAAAAACTATGCAATGAGGGTTTACATTATCGCTATCCCGAAGGTGGAAATCATATTCACCGGCGCATTGCAATGGAGTTGGATATCATTCGGCAAAAAGGATTTCTATCCTATTTCCTCATCAATTGGGACATCACTGGTTATGCTCGCAGCAACGGGTTTTTTTATGTGGGAAGAGGAAGTGGAGCGAACAGTATCATAGCGTATATTCTTCGAATTACTGAAGTGGATCCTGTAGAACTCGATTTGTACTTTGAACGATTTATCAATTTATATCGCAAAAATCCTCCCGATTTTGATATCGATTTTTCGTGGACAGACAGGGAAGACATCACCAATTACATATTTAGCAGATTTAAAAATGTCTCACTACTCGCGGCATACAGTACATTTCAATTTAAAGCTGTTGTTCGCGAATTGGGAAAGGTTTTCGGTTTGCCCAAGCATGAAATAGATGCTTTAAGCGAGGGTAAAAAAGACTTGCGGAATCTGGATGAAATGTCATTGCTTGTGATGCGCTACAGCACACTAATTCAGGACTTTCCCAACATGCTCACCATACATGCCGCGGGAATATTGATAACGGAAAATAATATTCATCATTACACGGCAACATTTCTTCCGCCGAAAGGATTTCAAACCACACATTTTGATATGGTCGTGGCTGAAGATGCCGGTCTTTACAAATTTGATATTCTCAGTCAGAGAGGATTGGCCAAAATAAAAGAAGCCGTCGAGTTAGTTCGAAAAAATCGTCCTCTAGCACCATTTATCGACATCCACGACATGAAGCGTTTCAAGCAGGATGAACGGGTAAAAGATCTGCTCAGGAATGCCAAAGCTATAGGATGCTTTTATGTGGAAAGTCCTGCCATGAGGATGCTCTTGCGAAAACTTCAGGTGGATGACTATTTAGGATTAGTAGCGGCCAGTTCAGTGATACGCCCGGGCGTTGCTCGTAGCGGGATGATGCGCGAATATATTTTGCGTTTTCGTTATGAAGAACGCAGAAAAGAAGCGCATCCCGTATTGCTCGAATTAATGCCCGAAACTTACGGGGTAATGGTGTATCAGGAAGATGTGATCAAGGTGGCACATTACTTCGCGGGACTCGATTTGAGCGAAGCCGATTCACTTAGAAGGGGCATGTCAGGAAAAT
>JBDNHP010000549.1:0-3366 GCA_041688765.1 Flavobacteriales bacterium | reverse complement strand
TTGGCCTTATCAACCACTGATTCAAGTGTATTTCTGAGTTTCGCTTGTTGCTTTTCATCCAGTTTTAAAGGGAGTTCGTCATCTTTTTTGATGAGCTTGTCAATCGTGTCGGCATCTACCCTTGTGAATTGAACTTTCTCATGTTTTGATTCCAAGAGACTGGTAATATGGCTTACCAATGGACCTGCCATCACTAATACTTTATAACCACGATTTTTGGCATTTTCGATATATGAATGCTCAGCCTCCGCATCGCTGGTATAAAGAATAATTGTATTTCCTGATTTATCCTTTTGAAGTTCTTTCACGCTGTCGATAAAATCTTCGAGCGTTGAATATTGACCATCCACTTCTTTGTACAATGAAAACTTCAAGGCCTTCTCCAAAAATTTCTCGTCGGTGAGCATTCCATACTCGATGAAAATTTTGATGTCTTCCCATTTCGCTTCAAAGTCTTCTCTGTTCTCTTTGAACATGGACATCAATTTATCAGCCACCTTTTTCGTAATGTGTGAGCTAATTTTTTTCACATTAGCATCTTCCTGAAGGTAGGATCGGCTAACATTTAAAGGAATATCCGGTGAATCCAATACACCATGCAACAAGGTGAGGAAGTCGGGAACGATGTTTTCAACGCTATCGGTAATAAAAACCTGATTGCTGTACAAACTGATTTTATTCTTGTTTAGTTCGAGCTTATCTTTTAATCTTGGGAAATATAGAATCCCTGTGAGGTTAAAAGGAAAATCTACGTTGAGATGAATGTGGAAAAGAGGATCTTCAAATACTGCCGGATACAATTCCTTGTAGAAGGATTTATAGTCGTTATCGCTCAAATCAGCCGGTTTCTTAGTCCAGGCCGGTTCCGGATTATTGACGATATTATCTACCTGAACTTTTTCAGATTTTGGATTTCCTTCTTCGTCTTTTTCGGTTTCGCTGTCGATCCATTCATCCTTGGTTCCAAATTTCACCGGAACAGGTAAAAATTTGCAGTATTTGTTGAGAATTCCTGAAATTCTGGCAGCTTCTAAAAACTCTTGAGCATCTTCAGCTATGTGCAGAATGATGTCTGTTCCTTTGGTTTTCTTTTGCGCTTCTTGCATGGTATATTCAGGAGATCCGTCACATGTCCAATGCACTGCTGTTGAATTTGGCTTTTGCGAACGGCTAATAATTTCGACCTGTGAAGCCACCATAAAAGCAGAATAAAAACCCAGTCCGAAATGCCCGATAATGCTGTGCTTTTCGCTTACGCCTTCATACTTTTTCAGAAACTCTTCGGCGCCTGAAAATGCAATTTGGTTAATGTACCTTTCAACCTCTTCAGAGGTCATTCCGATACCATTATCGCGAATCGTGAGTGTACCTTTTTCTTTATTCAGGATAATTTCGACCAATCCTTTGTCGGGATCAACTTTCAGTTCGCCCAGAGCACTGAGTGTTTTCACTTTTTGAATAGCATCTACTGCGTTAGAAACCAATTCGCGCAGAAAAATCTCGTGATCCGAGTATAAAAATTTCTTGATGATCGGAAAAATATTCTCCGTTTGTACATTAATGGTACCTTGTTGCATGGCGTTCAATTCTTTTAATGATCTAACTGAACTCAATTGTTGAGCCATATAGAATTGGGCTGACATATTGTCGTATTATGAAGGAGGAACAATCTTTTGACTTCGTTACTTCTGACAATTATCCGGTTTCGATCTGTCAAAATGTTCAGTACCGCATATTGGTTTTTTCAATAATAGTCATGAATAGAATAGTAGAATGGAATTAAGATATTACCTTTGTTCAAAATCAAAACTATGTATCGCTTATTAAGCTTTTTATCCATTCTTGTTCTCTTGAGCTCATGTACAATTCAGGAGAATATTCATTTTAATGCTGACTTTTCAGGCTCGTACAAGATTCAGGTTGATATGTCAGCTTTGATGGAATTTGGAGCCGCAATGGCAGACTCTACAGCAGAGGCACCACAAACAGCAATGTTCACTCAAGAACAATTGGATTCTATAGCATTGGAAATGGCTGCTATAAATGGACTTAGCAATTTTAATATCACAGAAGAGAATTATGTTCTCAATATGTCAATGGATTTCGCTGACGTAAATGTATTTGCGGATATGGATTTGATGGCACTTTCAGCTGAAGAAACAACCAAACCTTCTAAGCCACGTTTTGAACTTGACGGCAAAAATTTGATCTATAATTTTGATGCTGATTATATTAAAAATGCCTTGGGTCAAGGAGAAGAGGGTGCTGAAACAGAAGATGATACAGGAATGAATGAAATGTTCAATTTTCAGACTGTCCTCACCTTTGATAAGCCGGTAGATAAAGTGAAATCAAAAATTGGCGAATACAATGCTGATTCTAAGGAAGTTGTTTTCAATTATAATTTGAAGCAAGCCATTGAAGAAAGCAAGGATTGGACAACTACGATTAGCTTAGGGAAATAGATTTGATGCCGTGTAGACGGAATGTATGCCGTCATTACGGCTTATAATATTTTAAGGCTTCATCCATATTCTTATTGAGATCTTCAACCCGTGTATTATGGCTTGGATGGGTGCTCAAAAACTCCGGTGGTTCTTGTCCGCCACCTGCTGCCGACATTCTTTCCCAGAATATTGGAGCTTCACGGGGATCAAATCCAGCCATTGCCATAAATATCAAGCCCATGTGATCGGCTTCTGATTCATGCTTACGTGAAAAAGAGAGCATTCCCAAACTCGTTCCAATGCCTATACTCTGCATAAAAATATCTTTGGTGAGACTAGGATTTGTTTGCATAGCTTCTGATAGAATTCCTATGCCCAGTTGAGCAACAATAGCTTGACTCATGCGTTCGTTGCCATGACGGGCAATAGCATGCGCTACTTCATGTCCCATTACAACAGCAATGCCCGGTTCGCCATTGCAAACAGGTAGAATACCAGAGTAAAAAACTACTTTTCCGCCGGGCATACACCAAGCATTTACTGTAGGGTCATTAATGAGATTAAATGCCCAATTAAAGCCTTCAACACGATCAGATAAAGCGTTGTTGCTTAAATATTGCTCAACTGCTTTTTGGATTCGTTGGCCAACACGCTTTACTGTTTGAGCATCATTACTCACAGGGTTTGCTA
Organism: Flavobacteriales bacterium; assembly: GCA_041688765.1. Taxonomy (GTDB): domain Bacteria; phylum Bacteroidota; class Bacteroidia; order Flavobacteriales_D; family Sanyastnellaceae; genus JBDNHP01. Next base: position 229 of record JBDNHP010000549.1, on the reverse strand, counting down.
CCGTGCTTGATGATAGAAAACTATCATATTGCACATCACTCATTCCGATGAGTTCGCTTTCAGGCATTAAATTGGCTTGATGTCTGCCCGTAATAGGCACTTTAGCGCAGGAAAGAAGATAAACTGCCGCAAAAATGGCAGTAAAAACTTTAAAGTTTCTCATTTTGTTAGTATTCAGACAGTTTGTTAGTATTCAGACAGTTTGAACTTCGGCAGTTAATCCTCGCTC
>JBDNHP010000548.1:0-5179 GCA_041688765.1 Flavobacteriales bacterium | reverse complement strand
CCGAATTATTGATGAGAGTCAGGTAGACAGCAGCAAAGTTTTCATTTTATCGAAAGTGAAAATCAAAAACCTCAATAATAACATTGTGGTGCAATACACACTGGTTGCTGAAAACGAAGCAGATCTTTCTCTGAAAAAGATCTCTGTTGATTCTCCCATCGGTAAAGGTTTGCTTGGCAAATCAGTTGGCGATGTAGCAGAAGTGCAAGTCCCTGCCGGATTGGTAAAGTTTGAAGTCCTCGAAATTTCGCGTTGATGCCTTCTTTGTTCAGCAGAATAATTGCGGGTGAAATTCCATGTCATAAAATCGCTGAAAATGAGCGCTTTTTGGCATTTCTGGATATAATGCCTTTGGCACCGGGCCATACGCTCGTAATTCCGAAAGCTGAAATTGATTATTTCTTTGATCTAGATGCTGAGGATCTAGCCGAAATAAATCTCTTTGCCAAAGATGTTGCCGAAAAACTTCGCAGAGCGGTGCCTTGTAAACGAATTGGAATTGCTGTAATTGGACTCGAAGTGCCTCATGCACACATGCACCTAATTCCGATGCAAAATGTGGCAGATATCAATTTCGAAAAACCCAAAATGCAAGTGAGTCAGGGGTACTTAGCCGATTTAGCACAAAAAATCAGAGAGGCTTAAATTTGAAACTTCCAGACTAATAATCAGAGGTTCTTTATTATCGCTGTTTTTATACTGAGCCTATTTCCATCATAATGCGTCCAGATCGGGCGCACAATTCCATCGTAAACACTGATGTTATTATAATCTCCGAAAAACACTTTATCAGTTGGTGCAAAAGGCTCGCGGCTAATCAAAATGTTTTGAAAACTATCGCCCCCATCTTTAGAAACAGCTAAGTAAACATCGGTATTCAAATCAGAATGATTACGTCTATCGTAGAAAACAATATAAATATATCCTGTTACATCATCAATATCCATCCATGTAAAAAACTGTTGCTTGCCAGGGCCATCATCGTTTACGCGCTTGGCTGATGTCCAGGTTTGCCCTTTATCGGTGCTTTTCGATAGCCACACATCGGTATCACCCGGGCCATTTTGTTGATCACACCAATTCACATAAATAGTTCCTCTATGAGGACCAGTGCTCAAATCGCAACAAGTAACGGGCATGCCATTCGCTCTTCCAATTCCGGCAATATCCATATCCCAACCACCCGGAATTTCTGAAACGACGCCATCTTTTGCCATCCATCTTTTGCCTTTATTCAAGCTGCGATCAAACCAAATTTTATCGTCATAAGCCCAGGCCACATAAACTTCTCCATTTGGGCCAACTGCCGGAACTGCACCTTCCGTAGTTTGATCACTATCGATACAATCTCCGGCATACTGATTTATTCTAACAGCTTTCTTCCATTTTTTAGCTTTACGATTAGCACTGGAAAACATAATAAATGAAGAATCCTGTGCTTGCCTACTTCCATACTTCATAAACTCAGTCCAAGTAACATAAACTCTTCCGCTTATAGGATCAGCAATGGCCCATTCTTTGTCTTGATCTCGCTGAGCATTAAGCCCTATAGAACTTCCTTCTGACCATGTTTTTCCAAAATCAGAACTTGTTTGACAAACAATACGATCGAGAAGACCAGGATCAGACCAACCCTTTCCACTTGGATCGGATAAATGAAAATAATAAACATCTCCTTTTGGACCTGCAATTACACAGGGATCTCCAAAAACTCCGTACTTAGATGTCAGTCTTTCTTCTCGCCAGGTTTTTCCGGTATCCCTTGAAAAATAGACTTTGTCCAAAATTGCTCCTGCCACAATTTTAGAAGGATCTGAAGGAACAATTGCAATAGAAGGTTCACACGGGGCGTATCCGGTTCCATCATGGAAATCTATTGTAACATTTGCATATTTTCCTTGAGCAAAAAGAGAAAAAGGCAATAAAAATATTAGCGCGTACTTGAATGCCATATTGCGTATTCTTTAGCAAAATATGATAATATTACATCCGCCCCTGCCCTCCTGATGCTTAATAGCATTTCAGGCATAGCAAGTTCATAGTTCAACCATCCATTTACCGCAGCAGCTTTTAACATGGCATACTCTCCACTCACATTATACGCAGCGATGGGCAACTCTGAATGCTCTTTTAAAATATGAATAATGTCTAAATAGCACAATGCAGGTTTTACCATCAACATATCTGCCCCTTCTAGTGCATCCAATTCTGCTTCGCGCAGTGCTTCCCATTTATTTGCGGGGTCCATTTGATATGACTTCTTATCACCTGATTTAGGTGCAGACTCCAGAGCTTCCCTGAACGGACCATAATACGCACTAGCATACTTAGCGGTGTATGACATAATACTCACCTTTTCATACCCTGAATCATCCAGAGCGTTTCGGATAGCCTCCACCCTGCCGTCCATCATGTCAGATGGACCAACAATATCAATTCCAGCTTGAGCCTGCGCAACCGCCATTCTGCTCAAAATGGGCAATGTTGGATCGTTTACAATTTCACCATCAATCACCAGTCCATCATGACCATCAGAACTGTAGGGATCCATAGCAACATCACTCATCAAGCAAGCTTCCGGAAATCGCTCTTTGATGTTGCGGATTTGATGCAAATAAAAATTATCATCTGCATAACTGTAACTTGCTACATTGTCTTTCAAACGTTCTTCTACGGCAGGAAACAACACAAACGCATTTAATCCGTTTTTCAGACAAATTTCAATTTCCTTGAGAATTAAATCTGTCGATAATCTTGAAATTCCGGGCAAGGAAGAAATAGGCTCTTCACGGCCAGTTCCATTCAGCGTAAAAAAGGGATAAATCAAGTGCGAAGGCTTTAATTCAGTTTCCCTCACAAGTCTGCGAATGGCTTCAGTTTTGCGGTTACGTCGGGGTCTACTCAACATTGCTGCCGTCTGAAACTACTAGATTAATTTGCATTAACGAATCGCGAAGAATCAAAATCTGAGATTCCAATTCCTTCTGCAACTCAAGCTGCTGCTCGTCTGTAAGTTCAGGGTTTGTTCCATGTGAATGGTCATGCGCATGTTCGCCTTCAGCATGAGAATGATTGTGCTCTTCACCAGGCAATCCAAGCAAATTGCTTTCCCATTCTTCAAGAGAAGTTTGAACCCAAAAAAGTCTATCCGAGAATTTGCCCAATCCAATAGCCACCAAGCTATCAGCAGATGCGAGAACCGTATCACCTCTGGCGGCGAGCGGGGCAAATCTAGATTCATATTCAGTCATTTTGAGACTTAAGATATCTTTCATTTCTGAAGCAATTCCAACCATGCGGTTATGAACTTCTTTAGCCTCTTTTAATGAAGGACTATCTTCTTTAGGGCCTCCACAAGATGCCAGAAAAAGGGAAAAAGCGAGAGTGATAAACAAGTATTTCATGATGATATATTTTTTCTTTTTGGAACCGGGTCGTAGCCGGAAGTACCCCATGGATGACATTTAGCAATGCGCTTCATTCCAAGCCAAATGCCTTTAATTGCCCCCCACTCTTCTATTGCTTCAATGGTATATTGGGAGCAGGTAGGAGCATGACGACAATTACTACCAAGCAGTGGAGAAATTGTCCATTGGTAAAGCTTCACCGGAAAAATAGCTATGCGTTTTACAATATTCATTGCCGTACAAATTTAGCCTAAAGCAGTATATCAAATTCCATTTCTTAATAAATCAGTTAAACTCTTGGGAGAACGATCGAAAATTGAACGAAATTGTGCTACTTATTCCCCCATACTTATGAAGTTTTACATACTGCTATTCTTTACATTATCCTTGGTTTCAAGTTTAACACTTAAATCGCAAGAAACGGAAGCACTTCCGATATTCAATTATCCTGATACCGGCAATCCATGTTCAGAAGAAAACATCAAAAACACCACAGACATCTATCGGTATTCATCCGATTTAAACTGGAAATTAGCTGCCTTAGAACAATTAATTTATTGCAGCCGCCAGGATTGGGCATTGCGATATGAAAAACTTCAAATACTCAATGAGCTTCAAAAATTCGATCTAGCTCTGATTGAATTGGACAGTATTGATGTTATAAAGAAGAATGATCCCTCCTTGAAATTAATGAAGGCTGAATTACTTATAAAAACTGATCGAGCAGAAAATGCAATGGTCATATTAGATGATGTCATCAATGAAAATACTGAACTATACATTGGGGAAGCGCTCTATTTAAAGGCACTCCTGTATTGCAGAGATCCACAAAAAGAAATTGAAGCCTGCTCCTATTTTGAAAAAGCAATTGCTAATGGCAAAGTTGCTGAAAATGCGGATTTACGAAAGTGCGGCTGCAGAGAATAAATGCACATTAGGTACGACGATAATTTTTCTCGATTCTATCTGTACTAAATGATTCCATTAGGCCTCTAAAATCAAGTTGCTCCATAAAAGCAAGGCAATTCCGGCAGCCATTCCCGAAACAAAAAGTATCCAAACAGACTGCTTGATGCTGAACATCCCTTTCAACAATGCAGAAATAAGCATTATAGCTGTAACAATTAAAACCTGACCTGCCTCAACACCGATATTAAACATGAGCAATGGTTCAAGAATTGACTCGTTTTCGATACGCATCATTCTAAAATAATTGCTAAAACCAAAGCCATGAATCATTCCGAAAATAATGGCCATGATGTATCGCAATTTAGAACTATCAAGTGCCGCACTGTTTCGCCAAACAACTCCCGTATTGCTCAATGCCGTAATGAAAATGGTGATTGGAATTGCCATTTCGATCATCGATCCAGACAAAACAACAATATCAAATCCGGCAGCAAAAAGAGTAACACTGTGTCCTATTGTGAAAGCTGTGGCCAGTAAAAGCACATTTTTCCATTCTTTCAATTCGTAAATCGCACACAAGGCAAGCAAAAAAACCATGTGGTCAATACCACCCGGATCAGTAATGTGCCTTACACCTTCAACAAATTCTGCAGACCAACTCATAATGCGAAGTTAAGGATGTGATTTAAAAAAGAAAAAGAAAAATCTAATCCATCCTGGCTTTGTAGAAATTCCATGATTTCAATTTTGACATCCATTGCTTGGCGAAACTTGGCGACTTGTCGTATTAGGAGCCAAGCCCGAGTTTTGATTGATTTGAAATAATGTTATCCATACAATATTGACGTCATCCCGCTGGGAAT
>JBDNHP010000547.1:0-2406 GCA_041688765.1 Flavobacteriales bacterium | reverse complement strand
CAAAATACTGCTATAAAAGCTGATTTTTTCATGGAATTAGTTTGACGGCACAATTTAATGATTGATTGCGAATGAATAACTTCGCGGCAATATGTATGCCGAAATAATTACCATAGGAGACGAACTGCTTATAGGGCAAACCGTTGACACCAACTCCGCCTGGATAGCCCGTGAACTCAACTTGATCGGCATTTCGGTGTACCAGATAACATCGGTAGCAGATACCGAAGAACATATCAGAAAAGCCCTCGATGATGCCTCAAAACGAGTGGCAATTGTGTTGATGACAGGTGGATTGGGCCCTACAAGTGATGATATTACCAAACCCAGTTTATGCAAGTACTTCAACACCCATTTAAGTTTGAGAGAAGATGTATTGAAAGGAATTGAAGACTATTTCGCAAGTATTGGTCGCCCCATGCTGGAAAGCAATCGGAATCAGGCCATGTTGCCTCATGATTGCACAATTTTGCCCAATTCAAAAGGTACAGCAGCAGGAATGTGGTTTGAAAAGGATGGGCTTATTTTTGTGTCGATGCCCGGCGTACCTTATGAAATGAAAGGTTTGATGGAAGAGCATGTTTTGCTGAGGCTCAAAGAACGTTTCCAACTCCCTTCCATTTATCACCGCACTTTACTCACGCAGGGAATTGGCGAGAGCTTTTTGGCCGAAATCATTAAGGACTGGGAGTCTTCATTGGCTGAAGAGCACATCAAATTAGCTTATTTACCATCTCCGGGAATAGTGAAATTACGTCTTTCAGCTTATGGCGATAACATGTCTGAATTGATGGAGAAAGTTGATCGAAAGGCGGAATCTTTCATGGAGATAGCCGGAAAATTTGTTTTCGGCGAAAATGAAGAGTCCCTAGAATCGGTTGTTGGAGAATTATTGAAAAAAAGTGGTAGAACTTTGTCGATAGCTGAAAGTTGTACCGGTGGTTATTTGAGTCATTTAATCACTTCCATTCCCGGCTCTTCGGCTTATTTTCAGGGTACTGTGGTAAGTTATTCCAATGAAATTAAACATGATCTTTTAGGGGTAAGTAATTCAGATATAGAAGAATATGGTGCAGTAAGCTCTGAAGTGGTTGAAGCCATGGCGAAAGGCGTTTACAAACGTTTCAAGAGCACTTATTCATTGGCTATTAGTGGAATAGCAGGGCCAGATGGGGGAACAACTGAAAAACCGGTGGGTTTGGTTTGGATAGCACTTGCAGGCCCAGATGGCATATCCAGCCATCGTTTCGTGTTTGGTAAAGAGCGATCAAGGAACATCAGAAGAGCTGCTTTAATGGCTTTAGATCTTTTGAGAAAAGAATTGATTGATTCAAACTTTGCAGATTGAAAAAGATTTCGTTTCTTTGCGCTCCCAATTTTAGAATGAATAGCGATGTCACAGGTTTGTCAATTAACCGGTAAGAAAACTCAAGTGGGAAACAAAGTTTCACACTCGAACCATAAAACCAAACGTACTTTCCTTCCTAACCTTATTAGGAAGAAGTTTTATATCCCTGAAGAAGATCGTTGGGTAAACCTTCGTATTTCAGCGGCAGCATTGCGTACGATCAGCAAAATCGGCATTACCGAGGCTATTCGTCGCGCTAAAGAAAAAGGTTATTATTCTGAATAAAGAATCTCTACAAACATATTGCTGGGCCGGTTTTCCGACCCTTTTTTTTGTTAAAACACAGGGTTTTCCGCTATAATTGGATTGCGTTAGTTTAATTTAGACTAATTCGTGATAACGTTGTGACATTAGAGCTTTTCCTTTGTTATAGCAATAGTGAAAGCGATGAGACCAACACTTTTCTTTATATATAACGCCAATAGTGGCTTTCTAAATGGAGCTCTAGACAGCCTTCATAAAATGGTGAGTCCATCAACTTATCCCTGTAAACTATGTGAGCTTACACATGGCTATTTCAGTCAACGCTCCTATTGGAAAGATTATTCCAACAGTTTGAATGACGCAGGATATGATTTACGTTTTTTGCACAAAGATGAAATGGGCGATTGGCCAGTGAATTTCTCGTTACTGCCCTCCGTATATTTTTACCATAATGGCTATTTGGAACTGATAGCAGGTCCTTCAGAATTAGCAGAAATGAACAAGCCCGAGGATTTAGCCCAAAGTATCGATAAAAATATCGGCAACATTAAAATTGCAAATAGCAATAAGCAATTTTCACTATCTCGTTAAAAAAGAACGCATTTCTTTGTGGCAAAAAAGCAATCTCATAAAATATACTGAGGTATCCACCAAGAAGCGAAGGCGCTAAGTTCCATGAAGTAATCTATTATTATCCATTAACATTTCGCCCAGAATCAGATCTACGCAACATGCGTTCCCTCTGCGTCAAAACCTCTGCGCCCTCTGCGTCAAAACCTCTGCGCCCTCTGCGT
>JBDNHP010000546.1:0-6778 GCA_041688765.1 Flavobacteriales bacterium | reverse complement strand
TGTAACAAATGCTCCTGCCGGTGCTCCATCTTCCAATGGACAAAAGTCAGGTTCAGCAGTAACAACATTGTCGAGTCCTGCCCCGGCAGTTCAGCCGGCATTTAAGCGTCCTGCAGTAATCATCGGAGCTAATGATGATATTATTGAGATGGATCGCATGCGTAAAATCATTGCCGAAAATATGGTGATGAGTAAGCACGTAAGCCCACACGTAACCTCCTTTGTAGAGGCCGATGTAACCAATATTGTTCTATGGAGAAACAAGTGGAAAAAGCACTTTGAAACCAAGGAAAAGGAGAAGTTGACCTTTACTCCGATTTTCATTGAGGCCATTGCAAGAGCCATTAAAGATTTTCCGGGTGTGAATGCTTCCGTTGATGGAGATAGAATCATTATCAGAAAAGATATCAACATAGGAATGGCGGCTGCACTTCCGAGCGGAAACCTCATTGTTCCGGTCATCAAAAATGCTGATCAGTACAATTTGGTAGGACTGGCTAAGAAGGTAAATGACTTGGCTGATAGAGCGAAATTGAACAAGCTCACACCTGATGATATACAAGGTGGAACATATACCATGTCCAATGTGGGTACCTTCGGAAACGTAATGGGAACGCCCATTATCAATCAACCACAGGTGGCAGTTTTGGCTATTGGAGCTATCAGAAAAAAGCCTGCCGTGATCGAAACCGAGTTTGGAGATAGCATAGGGATCAGACATTTAATGTTCCTTTCTCATTCATACGATCACCGAGTTGTTGATGGAATGTTGGGAGGGACTTTTGTTCGAAGAGTAGCAGATTATCTCGAACAATTTGATATCAATAGAGAACCTTGAATAAATTGTGGGAATAAAAATGCCACAGTTTAGAAGAAAAACTTATTTTTAGGGATTAAACCAAAGTAATGATTATGAAGCATAAGCTCGCCTGGGTAATTGCCCTACTGTTGCCCGCACAGGTGCTCTTTGCGCAAATGAGCAAGGCGGACTTCAACGCGAAGTTCTTTGAGGCAAATCAGTTGATTGAAGAGAAACTGTGGAATTCTTCAATAGAAATCTGGAAGGAAATCCTTCTGGGTGATCCATACAATGCCAATGTCAATTACAAAATTGGCTATTGCTATTTGCAAACTTCAAATGAAAAATTGAAGGCATTGCCACATCTGAAAACAGCTACAACAAATGGTGTGAGTTTAGATTACGTGCCATACGAACCTGCTGAAAATCGCGCTCCCGTGGAAGCACTCTTCTATTTGGGACGTGTATTTCATCTCAATTATCAAATGGATGAAGCGATTAAATCATACAATGATTTAATTTCTATGCTTCCTGAAAAACACTTTCTCAGATCTGATGCTAAGCGTCAGATCGAAATGTGCGAAGAAGCTAAAAAGCAAGTTGCAGATCCAAAAAGCTATTTAATTAGCAATGTTGGAGGCACCGTAAACTCGCGGGCAAACGAATACAGTCCGGTAATTTCAATTGATGAAACGGCAATGTTCTTCACTGCCAGAAAAATCCGTGCCGATAGTACCAATCAATTCATTAGCGACCTCGATACAGGTGAGCCAAAGGAAGATATTTATGTTTCATATAAGGATCAGGCAGGTAATTGGATGACCCCCGAATTATTGAACATCAATACGGATGCTCACGCTGCAACCATTAGTGTTGCCGGTGATGGTCAAACACTTTATATCTATTATGACGAAGAGGGAAACGGACAGATTTATCAAAGTGTGCTTATTGGTGAAACATGGACTACTCCTGAATTGATGGGTTCAGATATTAATTCTGATGCTTGGGAAACTCACGTTACAGTGTCTGGTGATGGATCAGCCTTGTATTTTGTGAGCAATCGAGATGGCGGATCTGGCGGTCGTGATATTTATCGCTGCCTAAAAATGCCTAACGGTGAGTGGTCTAAAGCGCTTTCTGTTGGTCCCGCGGTAAATACTCCTTACGAAGAAGATTCCCCCTTCATTTCTCCGGATGGTCGAACTCTTTATTTCGCAAGCACCGGTCACAAAAGTATGGGTGGTTTCGATGTGTTTTACTCTAATATGGGTGAAGACGGTGAATGGTCTGAACCTGTGAATATGGGTTATCCACTTAATACAGTTGATGATGATCTGTTCTTTGTCCCTACAGCAGATGGCCGTCGCGCATATTATTCTTCCAGAAAAGAAGAAGGTTATGGCTTGAAAGATATTTATGTAATTGAGCTCCCTGAGCCAATGGCTACCGATCTTTCGGTTTTAAAAGGATACATCTTTGCTCCGGAAGGCGAAGAACTTCCTAATGATACTTATGTGCTTGTTACCAATAAGAATACGGGGGAAGTTACCGAGTACAGGCCAAGACAAAGAGATGGCGTTTATGTAGCTATTCTTCCTCCTTGCATTGCTTACCACATTAAATATGTTGTGAATGGAAAAATTGTTCATGAAGAATTTGTGAATGTTCCTTGTGAATCTGCATACAATGAAATCGAAAAAGAAATCTATCTTCTTCCCCTTTATTTAGGCGATGGCAAAAAGGTGTATGAAGTTACCATTGAAGATCCAAAAGACAAAACCAAGGAACCTATTGTTGTTAAAATCGATGAGCCAATTGGTACCGGTTATGACCCCAAAGAACCTGTTAAATCTACATACGAAGAAGAATTGGGCGTTGCTGAATTTGAACGCTATTTTGTGTATGACTTTCACGAATTTGGAGCCGGAGAAAAGCTCTTTGTTGAGTTCGTAAATAACGTTGGTAAAATCCTCGATAAAAAAGGTGCCGCCGAAGTTTATATTGAATCCAGTGCATCCCAAGTGCCATCATCGCGTTTCAAAAATAACCAAGAGTTAACCAGTTATCGTGCCGAAACTTGTAAGAAGCAAATTATTGAAATGCTTACCAAACGGGACTATGATACTTCTAAAGTAAAATTTGTAACTCCTAAAGCTGCCGTTGGTGGACCAGATTACAAAAACGATGCTATTAAAAATCGCCTGGTTTACGAACAGTTTCAGTTTGTGAAGGCAAGGGCTAAATAATATTATAAAAACGAAAACCCTTTACTTTCGGTAAAGGGTTTTCTGTTCTTGAGCCTGCTGCCTTGCAACAGGAAAGAACTCTGCTACTCTACTTGCAATTAGATAACGCAGGGTTTTTCTCATTATTTTATTTCGAAAGAAAATATCATGAAACTCAATCTCAAAAAACCTCTTGCTTTTTTTGATCTCGAAACTACAGGGGTAAATGTAGGCTCCGATAGAATTGTCGAAATCGCAATTATCAAAATGTTGCCCGATGGCAACACACAATATCGTCCCGATAGTGGCAATAAAGAAAATCGCTTTTTAATTAATCCCGGAATTCCAATCCCCCTTGCTTCTTCCTTAGTTCATGGTATCTACGATGCAGATGTAGCAAATGCACCCAAATTTGAAGATGTTGCTCCTTCCTTATATAAGTTCCTTCACGATTGTGATTTGGGCGGATTCAATTCTAATAAATTCGATATTCCTATGCTCGCCGAAGAATTCCTTCGCGTAGGTGTGGATTTCAATATGGAAGGAAGAAACCTCATAGATGTGCAGGTGATTTTTCACATGATGGAGCAAAGAAATTTGAAAGCAGGCTATAAATTTTACTGTGGAAAAGATCTGGATGATGCACATGAAGCACTTCCTGATACCATCGCCACAAAAGAGATTTTTGAAGCAATGCTCGTAAAATATGAGCATACCGAAATAGAGAATGGAAAAGGAGAAAAGTACACTCCTATTGTAAATGATATGGAAAAGATCCATGAATTTTGTCAAAGACAACGCGCTGCCGATCTTTTAGGAAGAATGGTATATGACGAAAGCGGTAAAGTAATTTTCAATTTCGGAAAATATAAAGGAATGGGAGTGAAGGAAACCCTTATCAAAGACCCAGGTTATTATGGATGGATGATGCAAGGCGATTTTCCTTTATATACTAAAAAAGTTTTAGCCGAATTACGAAAAGAAATCTAATCAATGCCTCGGATTCTGGTATTGGTATCAAATGATCTTGTGCATGATCAGCGGGTGGCAAAAGTATGCGATTCCCTTATTGCGATGGGATTTGATATTCATCTTATTGGGCGACTTTTACCGGAAAGCAAAGAGATCAATAGGAACTATCAAATAACACGGTTTAAACTCCCTTTTCAATATGGTGCGTTGTTCTATGCAAGTCTCAATATCCGTTTGTTCTTCTTTTTGTTAAAGGCAAAAGGCGATATTATTCTCGCCAATGATTTAGATACTTTGTTCCCTGCATTTTTAATATCGAAAATTCGTGGTAAAAATCTAGTTTACGATAGTCACGAGTATTTTACTGAAGCAGAAGGATTGCTGCATAATCACTTTGCAAAATGGGTGTGGACGATGATAGAGAAAATGATTTTTCCCAAATTGAAAAAAGTCTATACCGTTAATGAAAGTATAGCTTCCATTTACCTTAAAAAATACCATGTAAATGTTGAGGTGGTGCGAAATATACCACCGGCATCGGCCAAACCTGAACCCATAGATAGAAGCACATTTGGTGTTCCTCAAAATGCGAAAGTGATTGTTTTGCAAGGGGCATTTATAGATTTCGACCGAGGAGCAATGTTCACAGCTAAAGCCCTGGAGCATTTGCCCAATGTTTATTTTCTGCTTATCGGAGCAGGACCTGAATGGGATCAGGTGAATGAATTAAAAAAGACTTGTACCTGGGCAGAGCGACTCATTTTATTCCCGAAAATGGAATATAGCCTACTCCGGAAATACACCGCCTCCTGCGATTTGGGGATTAGCCTCGACCTCGACCGTTGTTTGAACTATCGATATAGTTTACCCAATAAATTGTTTGATTACCTTCATGCTGGGATTCCCGTTTTAGCAGGTAATTTGCCTGAAATTGAGCGAATTATGAAGCAATATCCTTGCGGGGTATTGGTTAATTCATTAGAACCGGAGCAACTTGCTGCAAAAATTAAATTTGCGCTCGAAACGGAACATCGTGAGCTTTGGAAAAATCAAATTGAGCGTGTAAGACAAGATTTTACCTGGCAACGTGAATCTGAGACACTAAAAAAGATTTATGCGGATTTACTCTGAAGTAAATTCTTAATGATATATTTAATAATTACCCAAGGTATATTAATTAAATAAATTAAAAAAGGCAAGCGAATTCGTTTCAATTTTAACTCTTCTGCGTAAAGATTGAAATTGAAATTTTTTGAAATTCCCTTGGCATCACATTCCGCTACTAAGACATCAGTTTTACATCCCGGTATTCCTGCATTGAGGCAATCCAGATTAAAGGCATAATCTGACAGAATGCGGTATTGAGTGGCGAATTTGGAAGATTCGAAACAATCTATATGGTATAATGCTGCTTGATGATGAAGTCGATTTCTCCAAAATAGTGAAGTGCCATAAGCAGAATAATGAACTTTCGGAATTCCTTTATTATTGCTGTTGATGTATTTTATATTGCCGAATACAATTTTACAAGCAGGTTTTACTCCAACTAATAATTGATCAAATACATGGTCATTAATTAAAACATCATCGGCTCCTATAAAATAGAGCCATTCATAATTGGCTTTTTGCACACCTCTATTCATAGCATCATACAGGCCCGAATCCGCTTCTTCGAAAACACGAATTTTAGCAAGATATTCATTCAATATTGCAGCACTATTATCAGTAGATCCTGCATGTTGAACAATGATTTCAAAGTTAACATTCTTTTGAGAAATCAGACTATTTAAACATGTACGAAGGTGTTTTTCGGCATTTATAACCGGAAGAATAACCGAAACACCTTTCTTCATTTATATATTGAATGTAATATTGGGTTGAGCCTGTCGGATTTCATTTAAACGACCATTTTCGCATTGCAATGTGCGACCCGGAAAACGATCAATCATCATTTGATCATGCGTAGCCATCATTACAGCTTTACCGTTTCTACTGATATCGGTGAGTAATCGCATAATACCTTCCGATGTTTCGGGATCCAGATTTCCCGTTGGTTCATCTGCCAGTAGGAGGATAGGATCATTGAGCAAAGCCCTAGCAATAGCTACCCTTTGTTGTTCGCCACCGCTGAGCTCATGCGGCATTTTATAGCCTTTGCTACCTATGCCTACTTTTTCCAAGACTTCTTGCATTCGAGTGCTCATTTCTTGTTTATTGGTCCAGCCGGTAGCTTTGAGCACAAAAAGTAAATTTTCATTTACACTGCGATCCGTGAGCAATTCAAAATCCTGAAAAACGATGCCTAATTTTCTTCTAAGAAATGGAATTTGATTTTTTTTGATTTCTTGGAGATCAAAGCCACAAACTTTGCCATCACCTGAATCCAGAGGGATGTCGGCGTAAAGCGTTTTTAGCAGGCTACTTTTACCGGAACCAGTTTTTCCGATAAGGTAAACAAATTCACCGGGAAAAATAAACAGATCAACTTCATCCAGAACGATGTGTTCTTGTTGCGTAATTCTGGCTTTTATAAGCTCCAGTGTAGCATCTCCGGCTATAGGCATAATTGCATCTTTCTAACAAAATTACACATTGAAGACACATTTTAAGCAAAGCTATAATTGATTAATCAACATTCTGACTTTAATCAAGTTCATCTTGATTTCTTTCAGCTAAATGAATGCAGCCTTATTTCCAATTCCCCTCGCTAAGAAATTCCCTGATTTTAGTTTTCTTTCTCGTTGGATTATGGCACTCAGATAGCGCCGATAATCGCAGATCT
>JBDNHP010000545.1:0-2337 GCA_041688765.1 Flavobacteriales bacterium | reverse complement strand
TTATGCTAGCCCTTCTTCTAATCCCTGCCTGCATAAGCCAAGGAGGGGAAAAGGAAGAGGTTCATAGCATCGTTGGAGAAGAGGATGGGGGCGATTTCAGGGGTACAATGATGGGCGATGATGTAAATACCGTTCTGGCAAAAGAATCGGACAACGTTGTTTACAACATGCCTGATGAAATTACATGCAGAATTCCGCTCGATATGAAGGATTCTACCTTTTATGAGGTATCGTACAATTTTGACAGGGGTTTATTGAATGCGATCAAACTTGATTTGTATCCCGCTAGTGAACAAGGAGCTATTCGATTAAAGGATGAATTCAGTAAATATTATGAAAAGCGCTACGGGAATGGTGAATTGCGGGACAATGTTAAATACTGGACAACCAGAGGCTCCCGGGGAAGAGATGTTGAAATAAGTATGACTTTGAGCGAAAGTGATATCAATTATAGACTGAGAATTAACTTTATTGAAGCTCAATGATACAGGAACAATCGCTTTTGGTAGAGGGGCTAAAAATCAGTTTCACCACTGGAAATTCAGAGTTTGAAGCAATAAAAAACCTGTCTTTTGAATTATTGAAAGGGGAATGCCTAGGTATAGTAGGGGAAAGTGGATCCGGGAAATCGGTTACTTCTCTTGCCCTGATGGGTTTGTTGGCTAAAAATGCTAAAATAGGCGCTGAAAAATTGAAGCTTTCGTTTTCAGGTGAACACATTGATATACAAGAGCTAAGTGCCAAAGGCTGGAGAGAAGTTCGGGGCAAAAAAGTGTCTATGATTTTTCAGGAACCTATGAGTAGTCTCAACCCGGTGATGACCTGTGGTGATCAAGTGGCTGAAGCATTGTTATACCGTTTAAAACTGCCTAAACAAGAAGTAAAAAAACGATGCCTCCAATTATTTGAAGAGGTCAAATTACCCGATCCTGAAAAAGCCTTCAACAGTTACCCTCATCAACTGAGTGGCGGACAGCGTCAAAGAGTCATGATCGCCATGGCTCTGAGTTGTAATCCTGATATTTTAATTGCTGATGAGCCCACTACCGCGCTTGATGTAACAGTGCAGAAAAACATTCTCGAACTCATAGCAGACTTGAGAAACACCAGGGGAATGTCTGTTATTTTCATCACCCATGATTTAGGAGTGGTGGCTGCCGTTGCTCAAAAAATAGCAGTTTTGTATCGGGGCGAATTGGTTGAATACGGAACAGCAGAAGAAGTTTTAAAAAATCCAGTTCACGCTTACACCAAAGGATTACTTGCTTGCCGTCCTTCATTGCATCAGAGGGTTGAACGATTGCCTTCACTACAGGAGATACTTCTTCATTCAGGAAACTATCCCGATTTAAAAATCAGATCAATTGAAACTGAAAGACAAAAAGTTAAGGAGTTGAATGAGCGCCCTACCATTCTTGAATTGAATAAAATAGTGGTAGAATATCCTGGTATAAAGAAAGGAGAAAATTTCAGAGCTGTAAACCAAGTTGATCTTTATCTGAAAAAGGGCGAAACATTAGGCTTGGTGGGCGAATCAGGATGTGGGAAATCAACACTAAGCAGGGCCATAATGCGTCTCAGTCCAATCACTTCAGGCAACATGATTTTTGAGGGGCAGGAAATAGGCTATATTCCTGAATCTCAATTCAGAGCCTATCGGAAAAAAATGCAATTGATTTTTCAAGATCCTTATTCCTCACTCAATCCGAAAATAAGGATTGGCGATGCTATTACAGAGCCTATGAAAGTTCATGGCTTAAATGGAAATGAAGCTTCAAGGAAAAACAGAGCTTTTGAATTACTAGATGAAGTAGGCCTAAAAGGAGATTTTTTCAATCGATATCCCCATGAGTTTAGCGGCGGGCAGCGTCAAAGAATCGTTATTGCGCGGGCTCTTGCGGTAGAACCAGAATTTCTAATTTGTGATGAGTCGGTGGCTGCTCTAGATGTTTCCGTTCAGGCGCAAGTCTTGAATCTATTGGCTGATCTAAGAGATAAATATAAGCTGAGCATGATTTTTATTTCGCATGATCTCAGTGTAGTAGCTCACATGAGTAATCGGATTGCCGTTATGTACAGAGGGCAAATTGAAGAAGTTGGCATTACGGATGACATTGTCAGTCATCCGCAATCGCCTTACACACAAAAGCTCATTTCTTCAATTCCGGAGCTTTAGCCAACACAAAACACTCCGAGCTACTTTTAATTCATCATTAATTCTGCGCTGTAGTGATTGTCAAATTATAAAAGGTGGGTAACTGCGGACCTTCGTCAAAACTGTTTAAGCTAAGAAAAACAAGGCAAATAAGAGCTAGAAAAAAGGCAAGGACACTTCAT
>JBDNHP010000544.1:0-1948 GCA_041688765.1 Flavobacteriales bacterium | reverse complement strand
TTTCTTCGATCTTCGCGATCAGCGGTTGCCATGATTTAATGGTAACCGGCGATAACGCAATTTTTAACGATAACATAGGTGGAGCTACCTCCGGCGATGGAATTAACGCTGGTTTTTGCGGTTTCGCTCCTACCATTTGTTATGAGTCTTGGTTCACAATTGGTCGTGAAAACACTGCTGCTCCGGGTAATGCCGTTGGAGTAATTGCTTCATGCCCAAATGCGGGTGTGTTTGCTGCTTCTCTTGGCAATGTTAATCCAGCTCCAAACCTAAACGTGTGTGATGGTGCTATATATGCTATCATTGGAGATGTAAATGGCTACCCAACTGGTCCAAACAATCGAGTATTGTTAGGTCAGTTCACAGTACCTGCTGGAACTCTTACCTATAATTTAAACCTTCAAATTTTCAATGACGGTTTCGGTGCTCAAGAAATTCGTTATGTGTGGGATGGTACAAACGTAGGTTGCGGTTCTCCTACAGAGGTGAACGGCGAGTGCTTAGGATTGATTTTCCCTGAGCCTGCACTTTGTCTTTTAGAACCTAATGATATTTGTACTAACGCAATTGATGTTAGCTGCGGCGATGTAGTTTTAGGATCTACCGTAAATGCCACTAATGATGGCGCTCCATTTTGCGTTGTATCTCAAATTACAAATGGCGTTTGGTACACACTTACTAATGCTGCTGCTGGTGATCTTGTAACGCTAAACCTTTGTAATCCTGGCACTAACTACGATACTAAAATATCAGTTTTCGAAGGTGGTTGTGGTGCTTTAACTTGCGTTACAGGTGACGATGACGAGCCTGGTTGCAATTTTGCTTCCTTAGTATCTTTCACAGCTGATGGCGGTGAGTATTTGATCCTTGTTCATGGCTTTGGTCTTGGTGACGAGGGCGAATTTGAAATGACTATCACTTGTCAATCTCAAGGTTGTACCGATGCTGGTGCTTGCAACTATGATGCTGGTGCTGATGTAGATGATGGCTCTTGTGATTATTCTTGTATTGGTTGTATCAACTTCCTTGCTTGTAATTATGGTGGCCCTAGCATTACCATCAGCGATGGTTCTTGCTGTTTTACCAACTGTGTTACCTTAACCCTGTTTGATTCTTTTGATGATGGCTGGAATGGTGCAGTTTATACCATTTATGATGACACTAACACTCCGTTATACACAGGAACACTTTCTGGTAACTCAGGAGAAGTGGTAAGCCTTTGTTTTGCAGATGGTTGTTATACTATTGATGTAACTGCCGGTGATTGGCCTGCTGAAATTAGCTGGGATTTAGATGGTATTGATGGCGGTGCTTATACTGGCGGTGCTCCTGAGCTTTATGGCTTTGCATTGGGCGGCGCTGTTTGTGGTGTCCCTGGATGTACAGACCCTGCTGCTTGCAACTTTGATTTCTTCGCTATTGTAGATGATGGTTCTTGTACTTATCCAACAGTAACTATTACTTTGGAGGATACTTTTGGCGACGGCTGGAATGGCAATAACTACTTCATTTATGATGATTCAAATGCTGAAGTTGCTACAGGTACACTTGTTAACGGCTTTGGTCCTCAGGTTGATGGACTGTGTCTTGGAACAGGTTGCTATACTCTTACCATTGACGGCGGTATATTTGACGATGAAGTAGAATGGACACTTGACGGCGTTGACGGTGGACCAATTTCTGGTTTTGCTCCAAATGGTGCTCCAATTATTGATTTTCCATTTAGTGTTGGTGGAGCTGTATGTGTTGTACTTGGTTGTACTGACGTAAACGCATGTAACTATGACATCAATGCCACTCAAGATGACGGTTCTTGCCAATTCCCTCCTGCTGAGGATGATTGTGCCGGTGCTTTGGTCTCTACTTTTGGTGTGTCTCAAGTAATTGACAATTCATGTGCAACAGCAGATGGTCCTGATCAATCTTGTGCATTCCGTGGCGCATCTAC
>JBDNHP010000066.1:0-2539 GCA_041688765.1 Flavobacteriales bacterium | reverse complement strand
ACAAATGTTTTAACAATTTTGCTTTTGAATAATTCATTTTCAAATGGCGACCAATTACATTTGTACAGAATATTTTCAGGTTTCACTTTCCAAGGGTTATTTAAGTCAACTAAAACTAAATCAGCGTAATACCCTTCCCTTATGTAGCCTCTTTCTTTAAGTCTATATGAATCAGCAACATTATGACACATTTTCTCAACTATTTTTTCTAAGCTAATTTTACCTCGATGATGCAATTCAAGAACAGCAGGTAATGAATGCTGAACTAGAGGTCCGCCAGACAAAGCATTGAAATAATTACCCTCTTTTTCTTGCATGGTATGAGGAGCATGGTCGGTAGCAATAAAGTCAAGTCTATTTTCCAATAATGATGCTAAAAGTCCATCTCTATCCTTTAAAGTTTTTATGGATGGATTCCATTTTATTCTAGCTCCAAGTCTTTCATAATCTTTATCATAAAACCAAAGATGATGAACACAAACTTCTGCGGTAATTCGTTTTTTACTCACAGGTAAGCTATTATCAAACAAATTTGCCTCTTCCAAAGTTGAAATATGAAAGAAATGAAGCCTGTTATTATGCCGTTTTGCTATGTCCAAAACACTTGCTGTGGCTCTCAAACATGCTTCTTCGCTTCTTATAAGCGGGTGAAATTTAAAGGGGATATCCTCATCATAAATCTTCCGATAGCTTTCAGTATTAGCTTTGATGATAGCATCGTTTTCACTATGTAAAGCAATGAGTGTCTCGCTTCTTGAAAAAAGTTTCTCAAGGAATTCGGGATAATTTGCCAAAATTCCTTCGTCATTGCTGAAATACAAACCGTCATCGGTAATACCACAAACATTTTCGGTGTCTATTTTGAGGGCTTCTTCCAAGTTGTCTTTATTTATTCCCATAAAAAAGGAATAGTTGGCTAAAGAACTTTTGGCAGCTATGCTATACTTTTCCTCCAACAATTCATGTGTGAGTGTATTTGGAGTGGTGTTGGGCATATCCATATAAGAGGTAATGCCACCGGCAATCGCCGCTTTTGATTCAGAATAAATTGTTGCTTTATGTGTTAATCCCGGTTCACGAAAATGAACTTGGTCATCAATTACGCCTGGTATTAGATAAAGATTATCGGCAACAATTATATTTGCATTTTTCGCCTCTATCTCAGAAGATATTTTCTCTATCCTATTTCCTTCAATTAAAACATCTCCAATAAAAGATTCCCCTTCATTAACAATAGTAGCGTTCTTTATCAATGTTTTCATTCTTACCTGTTGATAGCGGCTCTGGCTAGTTTATCATTAATTACACCTCCTAGTCCCGTTTCCGGAAATCGCTCTGCTATAATAATATCCAGGTTCATTTTGTCTAATTGGTGAAGTGCATCATAAAGTTTGGCGGCAGCTTCCTTTAAGTTTTCATTAGGCGATAGTACCTTTTGCTTCACATTTTTAGGAACACTATCGATAGTATTGCTAAAAAGCAAGAGTCCAATTTCTCGATCGTTAAATTGCTCGATACAGTTTTCAATATTATCAGTAAATATAAAAGGTGTAGAAGGTGCATAGTGTTTAGAAAGCATACCTGGTGCTTCGGGTGCATTATCACTTTTATTAAATAACTTCAGCTCTCCAGCAATGCTTGTAATTTCCTCCATTGAAACACCTCCAAGTCTATAAATAATAACTTCATTGTGATCAAATCCTATGATTGTCGATTCAATTCCCGTTTCGCAATCACCTCCATCAAGAATCAATCTAAGCTTGCCTTTAAAATATTCATCAACGTGTAGTGCTTTAGTGGGACTAATCATTCCAAACGGATTAGCACTCGGGGCGGCCAAAGGAAAATCAAGTAGGTTTAAAAGAGCGAGAGCAATTGGATGGTTAGGCATTCTTACAGCTACAGTTGGCTTTCCTGAAGTAACTAAATCAGGGATAGCAGTGTTTTTTTTGAGCAATAATGTTAATGGGCCAGGCCAAAAGCTATTGGCCAATGCAATTGCAATAGGGGGAATTTCTACTGCTATAGAATTTAAATCTTCTATACTTTTTATGTGAACAATTAAAGGATTGTAAAGAGGCCTTTGTTTAATATTATATATTTCTTTGATGGCTTTTTCGCTAAAAATATTCCCAGCTAAACCATAAACAGTTTCCGTAGGAAGGCCAATAACTCCATCTTCCTTTAAAATAGTTGCAGCTAGATTTATGTTATTGCTAATCATTATTTATGGATTACATATATCACAATACATCGGGTCTTCTTTTACCTTTCCATTGGGATACTTCTCTTCTTTGATAAAACTGCATTTCTGACAAATATAGGTATAGCTTAAGGTGGAGTTTGTTGGGAAATGACACCATTCACAAGGTAGTCCAGGTTTGGCATCTGTAATTCCGAAACCGGGTGTGCTACATGCAGGACATTCAGAATTAATTTTATCAGCTAATTTTTTGCTTGCTTTTTCAATAATTCTCATTCGTGTAGGATTGTACATAGCCCTCATATCAGTTTCCACATATACCATTCCATCGTTATT
>JBDNHP010000543.1:0-8706 GCA_041688765.1 Flavobacteriales bacterium | reverse complement strand
GGGTTGCATATCAAACTTCATTGGATCATCCATGGACTTATGATTATCCGAATTGGTACAATCGCGATTCTTTGGCAAATACCATTCCCGCAGAATCAGATTCTTTGGATTTTGCAACACTCAATTTAGAACGTCCTTTACTTCAAAATGAATTGATTTCCTGTATGAAATTCTGGCTGCAAGAAGCGGATATTGACGGATTTCATTGCAGCGAAGCAATGAGAGTTCCCATTAACTTTTGGGAGAGTGCGAGACTGTCATTGGACAGTATTAAACCTGTATTTATGCTGGCTGAAGCTGAGGATCCTTTATTGCACAGAAGTGCCTTTGATATGACTTACTCGAATGAATTCTTGCAGCTAATGAATCAAATAGCTAGTTCTCAAAGCAATCTAAAAACCGTTGATAATTACCTTTTAAGACAAGACAGCATATTTCCTCCTGATGCCTACAGAATGAATTTCACAGCACATGAACGCTTAAATATCAAATCGGGAACCGAGATCGAACGTTTTTCAAATGCACATCAGGTTTATGCTACTTTGGCCTTCACATTTGGCGGAATGCCTTTGCTGCATGCAGGTCAGGAATCAGCTTTCCCAGTTGCCTTTCCATTGCATGAAAAAGATACTATCGATTGGGGAAATTATCCGATGCAGGATTTTTACAGTCGATTATTAAAACTTCATCAAAACAATCCTGCGCTTTGGAATGGCGCATCTGGAGGAAGTTTTAAACGAATTGAAGTCGATAGTCCGTATGTTTTGGCTTATACTCGAAAAAAGGATGATCATGAGATAATTGTGATGCTTAATTTCTCAGAAGTGAAACAGCAAGTGAGACTGAGAACTACTGTTGAAGGTGAATTGAAAAGTATATTTAATGATCAGATTTTCAGTATATATTCTGCCGGCGATATTAGTCTAGAACCTTTTGGATTTCAAGTATTTGCGAAGTAATTGCACATCATGTGTCCATTGCCGAAAGCATATTTTAATTGAAAATTTCAGTCTGAGAATCACAATTGCTCAATGATCAATAAGGTATCCGTATTTTCGTTTTGAAATGAACGAGCGACCTTCCACTATTATCCAATGGTTGCAATTTGCAAAATCTGAGCTCCCAGCCTATTTGGAGGAAAGGGAAAGGCAGAATATTGCTTCTGAACTCCTGCAGCGAATTCTCCATAAAAATCGATTAGAACTCAGCATACAAGGCTATTCTGAAGTTTCGGAAGAATTGGCGATCAGCTTAAGCAAAGCCATAGCACGATTGAATTTAGGCGAACCATTACAATATGTTACGGGTATTTCTGTATTTGCAGACTTAGATTTGATCGTTAATCATCATGTGCTTATTCCCAGACCTGAAACCGAAGAATTGCTGCATTTGGTTTTGAATGAATGTAAACCTAATGATCATATTTTGGATATTGGAACCGGCTCCGGATGTATTCCATGTTTGTTGAAATTCAAAAAGCCGGATATCAAAATACAAGCTTGGGATCTATGCGAAGCCGCTTTAGCTGTAGCTGCTGAAAATGCAAGGAAATACAATTTGGATATCCAGTTTAGCCAATGCGATGCACTCGCCAAATGGCCAGAAACGGATTGCCAATTTGATATAATTGTGTCTAATCCGCCTTACATTCCGATGGGGGATAAGTCAACTATTGACGCACATGTCTTGGATTTTGAGCCTCAATTGGCTTTGTTTGCGCCTGAAAATGATGTGTTGGCTTTTTACAGAGTTATAGCTGAGCAGGGAAGGTATTATCTCGTTTCGAATGGGAAGGTATTTTTGGAATTAAATGCAGATTTGGCTCAAGATTGTCATCAATTGTTTGAAGATTATGGATACCGGAATGTGCAATTGCATCAGGATTTACAAGGGAAGTGGAGATTTTTGTCGGCGGAGAATATTAAATTCTGAATTCTTTTTATCTTAATTTTTCGACGCCTGTCTGTCGATATATTGACTTAGCAAAATCTTTAATCAAGAATGATCCAATTAAACGGATGCGTCGCTTATAAGTCTAAATTTGCATCATGAAGATCTGGCAAATTGTCTTTTGCACATATTTGGCTGTTATGCACAGCCTGTTATCCAGTGCGCAAAGACGAGGTTGGAGTGATGAGGTTTGGATCATTGGTGGAAAAAAACAAATAAGTGCCCCTTTATTCCGAAAATGGAAGCCGGAAGTTCAATTTGATGGTCGTTCTACTGTGGTAACCGGAAATAATGTTCAGTTGGCAGGTTTCCGCGTTGGACTGGAATATAAAAGGGTTCACCGTTTTGGAGTTGGGGTTTACAATTGGAGCTCAGACATTAGTAGTGCTGTTATCAATAATGAAGGAATGGCGGAGGATCGAAAGTACAGTTTTACTTATGCTTCCATTTATTATGAGCGAATCTTGTTTTTCAGTCGAAAATGGGAAATAGCTAATACCTTACATTTAGGCAATGGCAGAATCAGAGTCCAAAACAGACCAGCGGGCGCCAACGATTTTAATGTGCTATCTGATCAAATTGTTTATCCTGTAGAAATTTCTGCTTCTGGATTTTATAATTTCACTTGGTGGCTATCTGCGGGGGCCGGAATAGGCTATCGTTTTATGCGCAATGCCCCGCAGGAGGTTGATGAAGCTTACGAAGCTCCGGTATATGTTGCTAAAGTTAAGATCAGAATCACGAAATTACTCCGCAGTATTTTCAATTCGGATGTCAAAAATGAGTACTGAAAATCCAAAGAATAGAATTCTCGATTTGCGAAAATCGCTTAATGAGCATAATCATAAATACTATATTTTAAATCATCCTGTAATTTCTGATGTTGAGTTTGATTCCTTACTAAGCGAACTACAGGATTTAGAGAAAAAGTATCCTGAATTCGACGATCCCAATTCGCCTACACGTAGGGTTGGTGGTGATTTAAGTGATAAATTCGAAAAAGTTGCTCATCGTTTTCCTATGCTTTCCTTGAGTAATACCTATAGCAAAGAAGAGATTATTGAATGGGAAAATCGGGTAAAAAAGGAAGTTGAGCAGCCCTTTCAATATGTGATGGAACTCAAGTATGATGGAGTGGCTATTTCAATGACCTACAAAAATGGGAACTTGGTAAAAGCAATAACTAGAGGAGATGGAAGTATTGGGGAAGATGTTACTACCAACGTAAGAACCATTCGTACCGTACCCTTGGAGCTCGAGCATGGTGCTTTTCCTGATGATTTTGATATACGCGGGGAGATTTTTCTACCCATTGATACCTTCCGTCGTATCAACGAAGAACGTATAGAAAACGGTGATGAACCCTTTGCTAATCCGAGGAATACAGCTTCAGGTACGCTTAAAATGCAGGATTCAAAAATAGTTTCAGAACGCAAACTGGATTGTTTTCTGTATGGATTCTACAGTGAACAAAAGCACTTCCATTCTCATCTGGAAAGTCTGAATAATGCAAAATTATGGGGATTCAAAGTTCCGGATCTGTCAAAAAGAATGATCGAAAAAGTTGATTCTGTGGATGGAATTATGGAATTTATCAATTATTGGGAAAAGGAGAAAAGTAAACTTCCTTTTGAAATTGATGGTATCGTAATTAAAGTGGATGATTATAGGATTCAGGATAATCTCGGCATGACTGCAAAATCGCCTCGATGGGCAATTGCATACAAATATAAAGCCGAACAAGCCTGTACCAAGTTGAAGGAAATAAGCTATCAAGTTGGTCGTACCGGTGCAATTACGCCTGTAGCAAACTTGGAGCCCGTATCACTTGCCGGCACAACTGTTAAAAGAGCTTCACTTCATAATGCTGATCAAATTGCACGTTTGGATATCAGACCCGGAGATTTTGTGTTTGTTGAAAAAGGTGGAGAAATTATACCCAAAGTGACAGGAGTAAATTTAGAATTACGCCCTATAGATTTAGCTGAATACCATTATATATTAAATTGCCCTGAATGTGCCACTCCTCTTGAAAAGGAAGAAGATGCCGCATTACACTATTGTCCTAATGATAATGGATGCCCGCCTCAAATTAAGGGGAGGATTGAGCATTTTATTTCACGCAAAGCCATGAATATCGATGGACTTGGGGCTGAAACAGTGGAATTGCTATTTGAAAAAGGTTTAATTGCAGATGCCTCTGATTTATATCATTTGCAAGCCTCTCCTTTGTTGCAATTGGATAGAATGGCTGAGAAATCAGTAGATAATTTGCTTTCAGGCGTTGAAAAGTCCAAAACCCAAGCTTTTGAAAGGGTTTTATTTGCATTGGGAATCCGACATGTGGGCGAAGTTGTTGCTAAGAAGCTTGCAAGACATTTCGGCACCATCGAAAACCTCCTATCAGCATCAGAAGAAGAATTAACCAATGTGCAAGAAATTGGAGCGGTTATAGCAGTGAGCATTAAACAATTTTTTGGAGATCCTAAGCATCTTGAATTTGTTAATCGCCTTCGTGCTTCTGGATTGCAATTCAGTATTTCTCAGGAACAATTGCAGGCAAAATCTGATAAACTAGCAGGATTGTCTATTGTAGTTTCTGGGGTATTCAGCCATTTTTCACGTGATGGAATTAAGGATGTAATTGAGCAAAACGGCGGTAAAGTTTCCGGTTCCATTTCTGCTAAAACGGATTTGTTGGTAGCAGGGGAGAACATGGGCCCTGCTAAAAAGGAAAAGGCAGAGAAACTTGGTGTCAAAGTCATTTCTGAAGAAGAATTTAAAGTGCTTCTAGCTTGATGTCTTTGCATACTAATCTTCCAATCAAAAATGCTTAAGAGCCTCCCGAGTGCTGAGTCCGCTGAGCTGATCTTTATTTTGAGCTACAAAATCAAGCACCCATTTCGAATTGTATTTCGCGTATTCTCTCAGTGACCAACCAATAGCTTTTCGCAAAAAGAACTCCTTACTATCAATACAATTCAGAATAGTTGATTCCAAAATATCTGTCCTAGTATTCATTCTGTATTTGAGCTGGTATAGAATTGAACAGCGTTGAATCCACATATTCTCAGATTTATTCCATGCTATCATATCATTGTGCAATTCCGGATATTTAAGTACAAGGGGTCCAATCACATTGGCAGCTAAATGATCCACGCTATCCCAGCAGCTTTTATTGATCACGAGCCATTCCATCAATTCAATATCATTTGCAGTCCATTGTTTTTTGAATTTATCTATCAAACCTAAAGCGAGGTAATGCATTTCCCGTTCCTCCTCATTCCACAGTTCTTTAACCAATTCCTGCCAATTGGAAATCGAAGCAAGATTATCCTTGCTTAAAAGAGTCATGTCTAGTCTCTTTCTTAATGGTTTTTTAATACCGTAAAAAGGGAAAAGATTTTTCATATATGCCGACATGGCGGTCGACTCGGAGAGATTGGAATGCAACTGATAGCTGTTCCGGGCCATATTTATAATGGTGTGCATAAGATTGATGAGCTAATTATGAAGTGATTTTGATGAGCTGAAATTAGCAATTTCTATAAGAATTGAAAAACCGATTTTAAACACTAATTTTTTTTATTAATCGCATTAGGATTCTGATTAAGTGATTATATCGAATTCCATTATTTTTGTCAATTTGAAAATCAGGAAATTATATTCTGACTATTAGGTATAGAATAATTAATCTTCCATTAGTAAGCATCTGAAAATCCTCATCGTACATCCAGCACATTTAGCAATTGGCAACAGAAAGGCAAAGGAGCATCTCCCGCCTTTGGGTTGAAAGAACTTGCCTTTTGTTTGATTAATTTCAAATTCCCGATCTTTCATCCTTAAACATTACAAAATGCCATCAGCCTTCGCCCACGCATTCTCCGCTTATGCATTTAATCATACAATGAGCGATACATTCCGTCAACCTAAAGTGTGGATCGCCGGAATATTTTGTGCTGCTATACCAGATGTTGATGTGATTAGTTTTAGTTTGGGAATTCCTTATGAAAGTCTTTGGGGGCATCGTGGAATGACCCATTCATTGTTGTTTTCATTCCTATTGGCACTTGTAGTTGCACTTATTTTCTTTCGGAAAAGAAGTGGGAAAAATCAATTAATTATTGCTTTGTATCTTGGAATTTGCGGGGCATCACATGGTTTACTTGATGCCATGACTACCGGAGGTAAAGGCATTGCATTGTTTGCTCCTTGGGATCAGGAACGCTATTTTTTACCTTGGAAAGTTATTCAAGTTTCACCCATTGGCATTGAAAAGTTCTTTAGTGAATGGGGATTAAGAGTGATAATCTCCGAATTTATTTGGGTTGGAATTCCATGCTTGCTGATTATTGGATTTGCGAAATTGATGAGGAGAAGAAAAACGAATACAGGCAGTATCTGATTGGTGCAAATGAATCAGAAAGAAGATTGATTGCATTTACTTAATTCATAAATATTCATTTTTTTGTTTTAGCTTTCTAATCTAAACCACAATGATGCAGATTGTTACCCAAATTCTCATCGCCTTTGTTGCACTGCAGCATCTATTATTCCTTTGGATTGAGATGTTTGCTTGGGAAAGTACCGGCAAAAAAGTATTCAAAGGAGCCTTAGCACCTGAGCTATTTGAACCAACGAAAGTGTTGGCAGCCAATCAGGGATTGTACAACGGATTTCTTTCAGCAGGTTTAATATGGTCTTTGATAGTGCAAGATCAATATTGGTCTGAGAACATCAGTATTTTCTTCCTTTCCTGTGTGATTATTGCAGCATTATACGGAGCTTATTCAGCCTCCGGAAAGATTTTGCTTATACAAGGAATTCCTGCAATTGTAGCTATTCTCATGGTATTTATTTTTTGATCAAATCTTTCAGCCATATTCAATCCAATGCGCTGAATTCAATAACTTGCGCTCAATTCTAGAGCATTTATGGCCGATTCAGGAAGCATCCGTATTAATAAGTATCTCAGTGAGTCAGGTTTCTGTTCGCGCAGAATGGCCGATCAGTTTATAGAAGAGGGTAGGGTAACCATTAATGATAAAATTCCCGATATCGGCACTAAAGTGATGCCCAGTGACGTTGTAAAAGTGGATGGAAAGCATGTGTTAGAACCACGCAAGGAACATGTTTATATCGCATTTAATAAGCCTCCCGGTATTGTTTGTACTACCGATACGCGCTCAGAACGAAACAATATCATCGACTATATAGGTTTTCCTGAAAGAATATTTCCAATTGGAAGGCTCGACAAAGCCAGTGAAGGACTCATATTTCTCACTAGTGACGGTGATATCGTCAATAAAATTCTTCGTGCAGGAAACAATCACGAGAAGGAATACATCGTGAGGGTGGATAAACCGCTAACGGATGATTTTCTTCATCAGATGAGTGATGGTGTTCCGATCCTCGATACAGTAACGGCAAAATGCGAAGTAGAACAGTTTGATGAATATGATTTTAGTATTATTCTCAAGCAAGGAATGAACCGCCAAATCAGGAGAATGTGCGAGCATTTAGGCTATGACGTGCTAAAACTGAGAAGAATCAGAATCATGAATATTGAGCTCGACATGCCAATTGGGCACTGGCGATATTTAAGTGGAAGTGAAATGGAGGAGATTTCTAGAATGACTGCTAATTCTTCCAAAACTTTCGAGGAGCCTGATTGACATTCAATTCATTTGGCCAACAAAAAAGGCCTCCTTTCGAAGACCTCATTTGCTGTGTATTTTGAAATGTTGGTTTACATTTTGAGGATACGCTTTCTTACCATGCTCCCTTCGCTATTCATCTGTATGTAGTAGTATCCTTTTGGCAATTCATCCATTTCTAATTGCATGGTGTAAAGAGAATTGAAGATGTCGGTTTTAATAATTGCCCCAAGCGAATTCAGAATAACGATATCCAAATTTTTATTGGCGCCAGGTAAAGAAATGTTTAGAATATCGCCCACTGGATTTGGGTAGAAATTGGCATTATCTAACCAAAGTTGATAAGGATTTACCTCTAGCACTTGAGAATAACTGTGAGTGCCGCTAAAATCCATTTGTTTTAGGCGATAATGAGCAGTTCCGGAATTCGGATTTTCGTCGCTGAATGAATAGTAAATAAGGGTACTCGAATTTCCTTGTCCATACACCGAGCCTATGATTTCCCACTCATCAACAGATACTAATCGCTCAACCAAGAATTGCAAATTCGCAGTTTCACTAATGGTAATCCAATTAATGATTACGTTCTCGTCTTCAAGCTCAGCATCTAGCGTAAGGTATTGCACATTGGCAGAAACTATATTGCCGGTTGTTGCGATGAGCAGACCAAAAATGAGGCTAAGAGTTTTCATGATGTTATTGTTTGATCACATTTACGACATCAGGAAGTAAAAGGTTACTAAATAATGATAAGTAACTGATAATCAATAATATTTCAGTCATAGGATGATTTTCCTCTGACTTATTCCGAGGAAAACAAAGCGCAAATGAGAGCGATTAGAGAAGGTAAGTGTTCCCATCAAAACGAAGCGGGTATATAACATCATTCATGGGTAAATACAGGGGCGTGTATGCATTGAACGCTGACTACTCCAATCTCCTTGCTACATTATTCATGCTACAATATAAATGTAGCATGAAAAATGTAGCAAGGTTTCGTTGCCTATCACAAACCAAATTCCTTGCTAAGTTCGTAGCCCTTAATATTCTGCCAAGATGCCGAACCTTGGTCTAAGG
The DNA here is from genome assembly GCA_041688765.1 of Flavobacteriales bacterium. Taxonomy (GTDB): domain Bacteria; phylum Bacteroidota; class Bacteroidia; order Flavobacteriales_D; family Sanyastnellaceae; genus JBDNHP01. The sequence continues at coordinate 22 of JBDNHP010000543.1, read as the reverse complement.
CTATGATTATGATCCAATAGAT
>JBDNHP010000542.1:0-6411 GCA_041688765.1 Flavobacteriales bacterium | reverse complement strand
CACAGTTAACAATTGCAGTTACCAATGAAGGATCAGAAATTTCATTACAAGCAATAGAGGCATTTGCAGTAACATTCAATAATACAGGAGCTTCATCATCAATTAAGGTGATTGTTTGAACCATTATTGAAGTATTTCCACATGCATCCGTTGCAGTAAACGTGCGAACAATCTGAGCACAAGATCCTTCTATTGACTGAACAGTTTCGGTATAGCTTAAACTTGCTTCGCTGCAAATATCCTGAATGGCAGGTAATACCAGCTCAGGAAGCTCATCACAGGCAATGCTATAATCAATAAGTTCATCAATAAAAACTGGAGCAGCGTTATCAGTTATTTCTACAACTTGAACAAATACAGATTGATTGCCACAAGCATCTGTAGCAGTCCATATTCTTGTATATGTTTCTCCACATATATTTATATTTATTTCCTCATTATATGAAACATTAGGAGTAGCATCGCAATTATCAGAAACCATTGCTTCCTGAAAAACAAGTCCTTCATTACAACCGAGCTGAATAAATTCATCAAGACCAGAAATAACCGGAGCCTGATTATCCACAACAGCTATTGATTTTTGAGCGTTTACGGTATTTCCACAATTATCTGTAATACTAAATGTTCTTAGAATGAGATACTCACAACCTTCACCTAAAATTTCATCGTCATAAGTGATGAGAAGATCGGCATCGCAATTATCTGAAGCTTCCGGTAGATTCGAAGGCAATTCATCCGAACAAGAAATAGTAATATTTTGAGGTATTGATGTTAATACAGGATCTACCTCATCAATAACAGATACAAATTGGGTAAATGTACTTTGATTACCACATTGATCCGTAGCAGTCCAAACATACTGGAAGCTTGTATTGCATCCGCCGGAATATTCCGATTGTTCTAGACTGAGCTCAACCAGTTCTGAAAAACATTCATCAATCACCGTAATTTCAGGTTCAGGAATATCATCACAAGAAACAGTGATTTGAACGGGTACATCGGCAAAAACAGGTGCTTCGTTATCGGTAATCCAAATGGTAGCAAGACCTGTTGAAGAATTTCCACATGCGTCTGTAGCTGTTATTTCAGCTGTTAAAAGCAGGAAACAATCAAATCCCATTTGACAATCGAGAAATCCATTATTCTGAGTTCCATCCACAAAGTTTTCGTTAATTCCGCTCAATGCATCGGTTAAAATACTAGCTGAATATTCATTTGCGCAACCACCAATGGTTTCATTAGCCATTTGAAGTATTTCAGCAACATTAGAACCTGTAAAATCACCTTGCAAAATTTCGAGTAATTCGATTCCAAAGTCAGAAGTCCCAAAATTCGGATCATTGGCATCAAATGCAGCAGACAAAGTGAGTGCTACTAAATGCGACGCCATAGTACTGGAGTAATTCTGCCCTGGATTTACCAATGAACCAGCAGGCAAAACAGCAGGGGTTCCACCGGATGGTAAGAAATCAGTAACAGCTTGAGCATTTGTTAGAGTTAGAGTATTGCTACATCCAATTGTAAGTCCGTTAGGGAACACCTCACTGAAATGGGCATGCAAATAGGTGCCTGGATTATTTCCGTTTGGCGAAGCTCCCCAACCTCCCGGAGTTTGAGTTCTATACATACCCGGAGCACAAGGTTCAGTAGAAGTCCAGGTAGAATCTAAAATCGTAATTTCGAGGATTGGATTTTCATCACAATTATCCGTTACAGCGAAAATGAAAGCATCAGAAGAAAGATCGCAGTTTTCGAGAAGAATGGATACTACGCTAATTTGAGGAGCATCGTTATCTGCAACAAAAATGCTTTGCTCGCAAACAATTTCATCGCCATTACTATTTGTAGCAACCCAAGTACGCAAGATAGTATAAGGACAATCCGTTGAAGTGATTTCATCTGTATAAGTCAGTTCAAAATCATCTGAGCAACCGAGAATAGGACTTCCGGTAACTAATGGATCAGTGCCTTCTTCACAATTTACGGTAACATCTACAGCGCAATCCAAGACCGGCATTTCGATGCAATTTCCTTCTAGATTTGTATCACATTGACCGGAGAAATTCTGACCATTTACTTGTCCATTGCAGAAATACCAGCACGACATACCAGGCTCCAAATTTTGATCATTTGCTCCAACTCCGAGTTGGAAACCGTAGTAATAATCGGAGGGTTTATGAGTAAGAGTAAGCAGTGATCCTTCCAATGAACCGAGACCAATAAGAGTACTTTCTTTGGTAGGATCAACGATCAAATAGTCCCAGGTTTGATACAGGTTTCCAACAATACCTGCCGTTCCTTTCCAGCTTCTTCCGAGAGCAGACCATTGTGTCCAATTCATTCGATCACTCAACCATACATCAAGGTAAAATCCGGCGGCATCATCTTGCATATTCACTAATGGCCCATAGAGATGCGCAGTGCCATCATCAAAGGTTTCGAAATGTCCGCCTTCATCAGTAAATCTGAAATCGAGATGCATATTATTAGGCAAGTTCGGAAGCCACAGTACACGACGATTTATACCAAATCCATCTACGAAGCACGATTCATCGCAGGTTTCATCAGACACCGATCCATTAGAATTTGCTCCTGCATTATAATTTTGAGCAACTTCTTGAGCACTGAGTGCTCTGGAATAAACTGCGGCGAGGTGGATATCTCCTAACCAAGGTCGATCAGCATCCACTTCATTACCAATACAAACTTTGTAATCTTGGTTCCAGTTCGCTACAGTTCCTGTTCGAGTGGCAGAATTAACCACAACACCATTGAGATATAGTTTTTCTTGTCCGTTCGATGCATCCCATGTATATAGGAGGTGTTGCAATTGTCCATTTACTGAAGCACTAGCCGTTTGGAAATTCGGCATTCCATTGTTGTCAGCTCCAGTAGTACGCAAACGGGCTACATAACGATTTCCATTTTGCCCGAGCATGAAATTCCTATTAGAAGAACCAAAAGAATAGGTGAAAATTCTGGCAGGACCACTTTGATCAATCTGATCAGATTTTACCCATGCTTCCATTGTGATGCCCGTTCCATTGCTCAGTTCGGTTTTAAGCTTTGAAGCATTATTAACCGAATTAATACTTGTGGCCGAGTTGATACTCAATCCACCATTAGGCAACCATGTTGTTGCCGATGGATTTTCGTTGGCAAGAATAATAGGAACTCCATTGCCACTATGGTCCACTATAATATCGCCGGCACCTTCACTGAAGAGGAATGCCGCAACCACACCGTCATTAACGCGTTGAGCGAAAACAAAGACAGTTTGGAATGTAAGAATAAGTAATAGGGTGGTCTTGGGGAAATGTAGATTTGGCTTCATAGACCATGCGGTTTTAGGTTTTCGCAAGTCCGCCGAAAGAATTTAATAGAAGTCATATCTTAATACGCAGTAGGCCGAGGATGGTTACTATAAATGAAATATAATCGACCAACGCGGCAAATTATAGATGAATGAAGGGAATTACCCCAGCAAAATACTCAAACTACAACGAATTTCTTTTTGCCATTTCCCAATACTTGTCCAATTCATCCAATTTCATGTCGCTCATAACTTTGTTTTCATTGTTTAGGGCTTCTTCCATGAATTGAAAACGTTTGATGAATTTTCGGTTGGTTTTTTCCAGGGCATCTTCGGGGTTTATGCCTTTGAAACGGGCGTAGTTGATCAAAGAAAAGAGCACATCGCCAAATTCATCTTCCATTTTGTCTGAATTTTGATCTGCTTCGAATTTGAATTCATCCAATTCCTCTTGCACTTTTTCCCAAACTTGGGATTCATGTTCCCAATCAAAACCAACGCCTCGGGCCTTATCTTGAATTCTTGTGGCCTTTACAAGAGAAGGAAGACTTTTGGGAACTCCTGAAAGCACTGATTTATTTCCTTCTTTGAGTTTGAGTTTTTCCCAATTGGCTTTCACTTCTTCTTCATCCTTAACCTTAACATCACCATAAATATGAGGGTGACGATGGATGAGTTTTTCGCATACCGAATTCAGTGAATCTGCAATATCGAAGGCCCCGGATTCTGATCCAATTTTAGCATAAAAAACCAGATGTAGCATGATATCTCCAATCTCCTTTTTCACTTCTTGAAGATCGCCTTCAAGAATGGCATCACCTAATTCATAAACTTCTTCAATGGTGAGGTGGCGCAAACTTTCCAAAGTTTGTTTCTTATCCCAAGGACATTGGGCGCGGAGTTCATCCATTATAGTTAATAAGCGGGCAAATGCTTCGAGTTTCTTTTCCATGGAACGAAGGTAAGAAACAGGAACAGAGAAATAGGGGTTTTGAACCATTCCAAATTTGTTTCTTTTTCCACTAAAGTTGAAAATTTATAAGCAAGCAATTTCAAAACGAAAAATGGCATGCGTTTCAGAAACATTGATGAAGATAATCGTATTTTTGGCTTGTGATCCGTATAATTTTCTTGATGATGGCTATTTTGCCTTTGTTTTCAAGGGCACAGACTAATTTATCTGTGGCATCGAATTATGGCTGGGTAATGCCACATCGAAAGGAAATGCATAGGATTGTACAAGGGCATTCTTATGGATTTAATATACAGGTAACCAAGCAAGTACAAGACGAAAAAGAATGGCACAAGCTCTATTTAATGCCCGAACTTGGCGGTAATTTTTCCTATTTGAATTTGGGAAATGATGCAGAATTAGGATCTGCTTATGGGTTTTTCATTCAGATGCGCTTACCCTTTTCTGTTCATCAAAAATGGAATCATGCACTTAATCTGGGAAGCGGAGTAGGATATGTGAGCAAGGCATTTGATGTTGAAAATAATCGTTTTAACACTGCTATAGGATCGAAAATTAATGCGGGCATATTCTTTGAATATAACTACAGAAGATGGTTAAGTGATAGATTACAATTAGATCTAGGCTTCCGAATGACTCACTATTCCAATGGAGCCTATCAAATTCCCAATTTGGGTTTAAACATGCCCGGATTGTGCATTGGACTCAGTTATGATGCTTCTAAAAAGGACCGCAGAATTGTTAAAACGCCTCCCAAGTATAAGTTGATGGAGCGAAAAAGCAATGAAACTCAGATAGTGATAATTGGTGCCGTGCGCGAAAGCTTTCCGGCTACTGGGCCTAAGTACGGAGTGTTTGGACTTGGAATAACGGAGAATTTGCGATTTTCAGACAGAAGTTCATTCGTTACAGGATTTGAGTTCTTTTATAATGCCTCACTGGGTAAACAATTAAGAGAGTTTAAGGGCATTGAACCTGAAGCAAAGGATTTAAATAGTTTTGGTTTATCCGCAGGTTACATGATGCATTTTGGCGATATGATTCTATTATTTCAAATGGGCCATTATATTGCGGATGAACATAAAATAAATGGACCATGGTTTCATCGTATTGGATGGCGACAAAAAATTCATGGGCATTTAATGGCAACAATTAACTTAAAGTCTCATTTCGCAAGAGCTGATTATTTTGAATTTGGATTGGGATGGAATTTATAAATAAATATAATTATATCATTTTGTTATTCTTATCAATAGGAATGATTTCCTGTAATGATGAAGATAGTCCTGATTGTTTCAAGAAAGCTGGTGATAATTTATCAATTACAAGGGAAACAGGTGAATTTTTCGGAATTCAGTATTTAGAATTTATTAAAACAACTATTGTACAAGATACGGTTTGTTTCCTAGAAATTAAGGGCCCTGAAAATATATTAAATAAAATAAGTACTAAAAACGAAAATGGTATTTTACTCATTGAGAATTTGAATACTTGTGATTTTGTGAGGAATATGAGCCGAAGACCTCATTTATACATTCATGTATGTAATTTAAGGGAATTATACATCCATGACGGTGCTGGAGATATAGATACAGAGGGCGTTCTGAGGGGTGATTCCTTGTTTGTTGAATGTAAACATGGCAATGGACCGGTAAGTTTAAATCTGGATTACCGAGTTGGAGTATTTCAGTTTCATACCGGTGCATGCGATCTGCAATTATCAGGAAATGTAGATAAAGCTGAACTTTACAACAATGGCTATGGCAGAATGGATGCTGGTGGATTAAGAGCTAAATCGGTATTTCTGAATAATAGTTCAATCAATGATGTTTATGTTTACGCCGATGAATATTTGTACGTAGGAATTTATGGTTCAGGCGATGTTTACTATAGAGGTATGGTTCAAAGTGTAGATTTAACCCGCACAGGCTCTGGGACTTTGATCAACATTGAATGAGAGATTAAAAAATGGAAGCGACTATCCATACTCTCATCCAGAGCTTAGAAGAGATAGCATCACTAAATGCGCAAAAAAGAAAACTATAAGCTTAAAACAGCAATCAATTTAGCGTACAAGTCAATGCCGCAAAAAGAAGTAGAATTCAATTTTAGGTTTAAGCAGTTT
>JBDNHP010000541.1:0-6378 GCA_041688765.1 Flavobacteriales bacterium | reverse complement strand
TTATGCAGAGATTCTCCAGAACTATCAATTTGAACTTCCACTTTTGTTCCTCTGATAAACAAGTGAAATTGCATATCGGGATTATGCGGACTCACATCCGGTCTTCTGTCGAACTGTGCTCTAAAATGATCAGCAATTGCATCTTTCAATTTGAGTGATGCATAATGGGGATGCGAGTAGAAATCACTTTGCACCGATGCATGAATGGCGAAAGTCTGATCTATTCCAAACAAATCTTCAAAAGCCAGTGGTAAAGCTTTAAAATAAAGATCATCAGCATCTCTGATTTCGAATGTTTGCCAGGGAATCAGCACTCTAATTGCAGTTCTCAAACAGAGATTTGCTTTCATCATCAAAGCTATATCTCCGCTGAAAGAAACAGCACGATCGAGTTCTTTAATGCTTCCTGCACCCAAGGCTATTAGTTCTTCTTTTAGTACCGGTTCCAATCCATCGAGAGTGGTTGCCACCATTGCGAAATGATCCGTTGGATCATTCAATGGGGAATATGGTTTTATTATGCTCATCCTCCAGCGTTCTTAGCTTTAAATCCTTGTGCTTTTAAAATATCCATCACTTTGGCGCGAACATCGCCCTGAAGAATTATTTCTCCATCTTTTTCAGCTCCGCCAACACTACATTTCTGCCGTATCGTTTTTCCGAGTTCTTTCAAATCGGCAGTAGGCCCTTGAAAACCTCGAACAATAGTACAAGGTTTTCCATTCCTTTTTTCATACCAAACCCTCAAGTCCTGCGCCGATGCAGGCACATTAGCACTAGTACTTTGAGGTTTTTCTGATTTGAATCCCGGATTTGTCGAATAAACGAATCCATCATCATTATTTCGGTTCTTGGAATTCATTGTCAATGATTTTCAATATCCTTATTATCAATTACAGAAGAAGACTCATCTTCGAATCCCACTTCTGATGTCATCATTTCGTTGTACTTGGTATTACCCGCATTTTCTCTTATTTTCTTCAATTTCTGATTGATAAACAACAGCAAAATTACATCTATAATAGTATGGGCAATAATAGCGGGAATTAATCCACCCCACTCCACCAAATATCCGATTCCAATAATAACGAGCGTCATGAAAGCCCCGTAAACACTCATTCTCCAATTGACAAAGGAAATATAACCATGCAGGGCTACAAATATAATTGAGCTTGCTAAGATGCCAAGATGAGGCTGTATTACTCCTCTAAACAGCACTTCCTCTCCAAATCCGGCGCAAAACGAAATGAAAATAATATCATTAGTATTGAGATTCATGCTTCCTATCATTTCGGCATAGCGAAACGTGAGCTTTTTCATGAATTTGAGACTGATTATTCCTTGCGCTAGAAAAGCTGCAATGGTTCCATATAGGAGTCCTGCTGCTATCTGCCATAAGATTGGTTCTTCGGAAATGAAGTATGCGGGATAATCGAAATCAGGCAAAAAACTCATGATTACCCAGGCCAAAAGGGGCATTCCTATTACTGTTGCCGCAGCAAGAGCCAGCGTTAAGGATCTGACGTTTTTCATCAGATATTATTGGCTATTTTATTAAAATCTTGACCCGTAGGGGATTCAAAAACTTCGAGATCAAATTCTGTAATAGCAGCTAATAAATGGTCAAAAATATCGGACATAACAGTTTCATAAGTCACCCATTCTTTATGATGCGAAAAAGCATAAATCTCAATCGGAATTCCGGTATCAGTCGGTTGCAAATGCCTAACCATAAATGCCATTTCGGTGTTGATGTTGGGATTATTTGCTAGATAAGCTTTCGTATAAACCCTGAATACACCGAGGTTGGTCATGTGACGACCGTTAATAAGATTAGATTTATCGATGGCATTTTCAAGATTGAATTCATCGATTTCCTTTTGTTTACCTTCTAAATAGTATTTAATCAACTGAACTTTGAGTAGTCTGTTATACATTTCGGTACTAACAAACTTCACACTCGAAATCTTAACGCTAATATGCCTTTTTATTCTTCGTCCACCCGAAACCTGCATCCCTCTCCAATTCTTAAATGAATCATTGATTAAGGCATAACTCGGAATAATAGAAATAGTCATATCCCAATTCTGGACTTTGATGGATGTAAGATTGATTTCCACCACATCCCCGTCAGCACCGTATTTATCCACTGTAATCCAGTCGCCCAAGCGCACTAAATCAATGGCCGACATTTGAACACTTGCTACTAATCCCAAAATGGTGTCTTTGAAAAGCAAAGCTAGAATTGCTGTAGCCGCACCAAATCCACCAAATATGTAAATTGGTGATTTACCAATCAGTATGGCAATAACTATTATAAAGGCAATAATTGAAAAAACGATTTTCAATAATTGCGAATAGGAACGGATAGGCTTATCTCTCAGGAATGGTTTCTCTTGAAGTATGTCGGCCATTGCATTGAGAAAAGCGAAAATGCTAATCACCACCATCAATACAATATAAACACTGGCTAGAGATTCAACTACTTTGATCCAAGTTGGAAAGTCTTCAAAAACAGCCGCAGCGGCACGTGCAGCAATTACAGCGGGGACTATATGCGCTAGTGCTTTGAAGAATCTTCGCTCATAGAGTATATCGTCCCAAGTTGCTTTAGACTTGGTAACCAGACGATGGATAACAAAGATTATTACCTTTCTGCTTAGCCACCAAATCAAAAAACATAACACCATTATGGCTGATAGCAATACCAACAGCTTCACATAAGGAAACAGATCAGGATTGATTTCAAATCCCCTTAACCAAAGTTCAATTTTATTGACCCCTTTTTCAAGCATGCTGCAAAGTTAGGAATACCTAAGGCAGAATAACAGAATTCCTTACCTTCATCCCCTTAACCTACCCTCTTTTATATGAAAAATCTACTTTCCATCTCATTTTTTGCTTTGATAATGTGCATGAATGCCCTTGCTCAAGGCAGTTGTAATGAAGCTGATCTACAGTTTATGGCTGATTATCCAGCAGAAACTCAAACTGCAGCATCTGACTGCGGAGTAGAATGTCTTTTCGCCGGAAATCCTGAATCTTGCATGTTAGCTTGCATGAGTGCCCAAACTCCTTTTACCGCTTCCTGCATTTCTTGTTTTTCACAACAGGTTGATTGTGTGGTTGACAACTGCTTTTTTTCGTGTGCATTTACACCTAACTCACCTGCTTGTGCAACTTGTGTAGAATCAAATTGCCTTGCTCCTTTTCAGGAATGTGCCGGAATTTACGATGTGGACGGAGATGATTGGACTACTCTCTATGATTGTGACGATAATAATGCGGCTATCAATCCTGATGCAGCAGAAATATGGTATGATGGAATTGACCAAAATTGTGATGGTGCCAATGATTTTGATCAGGATGCTGACGGTGATCCGATTCCTGAAGCTGGAGGAACTGATTGTGACGATACCGATCCGAATGTTTTTGGAAATATTCAAACCTTTTACCCTGATAATGATGGAGACGGATTTGGAAATAGCAATTTCGGAACTCAGGCTTGTGAAATGCCTTTAGGCTATGTTGAAATAGGCGGTGATTGTTTGGATGCCAATTCATTGGTTTATCCCGGTGCCCCTGGCTCCCAAGACGATATCGATAATAATTGCAATGGTGTTGTGGATGGAGATGAATTGAGCATACAATGTTTGGGTGACTTCAATAATGATCTTACTATTACATCTGCTGATTTGCTCATTTTTCTAACGGAATTCAGTTGCACTCTAAATTGTGAGTACGATCTAGATGGTGATGATGCTACCGGAATTTCAGATATGCTTATTATTCTGTCCTTCTACGGCGAAATTTGTAATTAAACATGGACTTTTTACCTGAGGCGATTGAAGCGTACGCTCGCGAACATTCTCAATCTGAACCTGAATATCTGAAATTGCTCAGTCGAGAAACCTGGCAAAAGGTGATTAATCCGCGTATGCTTAGCGGACATTTACAAGGTCGTTTTCTGAGTCTGATGAGTCATTGCTTACAAACAAATCTCATTTTGGAAGTTGGCACTTACACCGGATATTCAACACTTTGTTTGGCGGAAGGCTTGTTGGAAAAAGGTGTAATTCATACCATTGATATCAATGATGAATTGCAAAGCATTCAAGATAAATATTTTGAGCTAGCAGGTTACACTGCTAAAATCAATCGGCATTTTGGAGATGCATTGGAAATAATTCCTTCTTTAAATCTTAATCAAATTGATTTAGCTTTTATTGATGCCGATAAAGAAAACTATATCCATTATTACGAATTGATTGTTCCCTTAATGCGAAAAGGAGGACTGATTTTGATTGACAATGTTCTTTGGAGCGGCAAAGTTTTGCTTAATCCCACACCTAACGACAGAGAAACTCCGGTTTTACAGGATCTCAATCGAAAAGTGAATCAGGATTCGAGAGTGCAAGCGATGCTGCTTCCTTTGCGAGATGGGGTGATGTGTTTGAGGAAGCTAGAATGAGTATGATTGGTGATGATCCGCATGATGGGAAATGCAGATCCACAAAATTTTACAGCGATTCAAATATCAAATTTCAGTGATTATAGTTGAGGTATAAAATCCAACAAAATAAAAGTCAAGGATTTTTCAGATCATCCTTTCTGGGATTTGGATAAAGAAAATGTAGATTTTGAATTCTCCAAAAACCAAGTAATAGTTCAGGTTGTTGAATTCGGAACTTTGAAAGATTGGGAATTACTACAGCAATTATACGACAGAGATGTTTTAAAGCAAACTCTGCAGAACGCCAGATCATTAGATAAAATAATTCTAGCGTTTCTTTCCGTTTATTTCAATACAGCTAAATCAGCTTTCAGATGCTTCAATCAAAATGCGTCTACGACGAACTTCTGGAACTCCTGAAGTTCGTGATGAAAAAAGAGACAATCAAACAATTTAAACTAGTGGGCGGAACAGCACTTGCATTGCAGAAAGAGGCAGTAAGAAGGATTTTATTGATCTATTCTATCTTCTCAAAAGTTTCTCTTTAGTAGAAATGATGAATTTATTACAATAATAAATACCCTGCGCGGTCAGACTTTATGGTTCTAAAAAGTTTGAGTTATTTTGAAGATGCTGATAAAGACTCCTCTCCTATTATTTTTGATCCCCTTGATTGGGAAGAAATAAAACAAAACATTTCCAATTCGACTATTGAAATTCTGAATAAATATAACTGCTAAAAGAAATTTTCCGATCTCTCCATAGTCAGGATCTGAAAATCTTTGAAACGTTTGACATGAAGACTAATAATTCTTGCTCCAAAAACGCTCAAGCCAAAACCATCTTCACCAAATCTGCCGCTTCTTGCAACTGAACCGCTGAATGAACTTCCAAACCAGAATCATCAATTAATCGCTTAGCTTCCTCGGCATTGGTTCCTTGCAAACGAACAATAATTGGAACCGGAATTTGCCCGATATTTTTATAAGCATCTACAATGCCCTGAGCAACGCGGTCACAACGAACAATTCCACCAAAAATATTCACGAGAATCGCCTTTACTGATGGATCTTTCAGAATAATTCTAAATGCGGTTTCTACACGTTTAGCATCAGCCGTGCCGCCTACATCAAGGAAATTAGCTGGCTGACCTCCACTTATTTTGATAATATCCATGGTAGCCATTGCCAATCCGGCACCGTTTACCATGCAACCAACATTTCCTTCGAGCTTCACATAGTTTAATCCAACAGCTCCTGCCTCTACTTCAATAGGATCTTCTTCTGAGGTATCACGCATAGCTGCGTAGTTTGGATGACGATATAAGGAATTGCCATCAAGCGTAACTTTAGCATCAACCGCAATAATTCTATTATCCGAAGTCTTGAGCACAGGATTTATTTCGAACATGCTTGCATCGCAACCTTCGTAAGCTTTACAAAGTGCTTTTACAAATGCAGTCATTTCCTTAAATGCTTTTCCCTCTAATCCGAAATTGAAAGCTACTTTGCGAGCCTGAAAATCTTGAATACCTAAAGAAGGATCGATTTCTTCCTTAAAAATTAGGTGTGGCGTTTTTTCAGCAACATCTTCAATATTCATTCCGCCTGCGGGTGAATACATGATAATGGTTTTTCCTTTGGCACGATCTAGTATAACAGACATGTAAAATTCCTTCGGTTCCGATTCACCGGGACCATAAACATCTTCCGCAACCAACACCTTATTTACCAGTTTACCTGAAGGAGGAGTTTGGAGTGTAACAAGATGTCCACCCAGAATTCCGGCTGCTTTTTCTTCTACCTGATCAATTCCTTTAGCAATAACCACCCCTCTTGAGCCTGTTTCTGTCACCGTTCCTTTACCACGACCGCCTGCATGAATCTGGGCCTTAATCACAAACCAAGATGTTCCTGTTTGCTCTT
>JBDNHP010000540.1:0-4065 GCA_041688765.1 Flavobacteriales bacterium | reverse complement strand
TTAGACAATCGGTAGCGTACTCAGGAAAGAATGTCAAAATATGTGCCTCTCATGCAGGTCTGACATTGGGAGAAGATGGTGCTACACATCAGATTTTGGAAGATATTGGATTGATGCAAATGCTGCCTGGCATGACCGTAATTAACCCATGCGATTATAATCAAACCAAGGCCGCTACCATTGCTATAGCTGAATATGACGGACCTGTGTACTTGCGTTTTGGACGTCCAAAAGTACCCAATTTCACCCCTGAGAATCAGGATTTTGTAATTGGCAAGGCACTTCATCTTATCGAAGGAAATGATGTTAGCATTTTTGCAACCGGTCATTTGGTTTGGAAAGCAATTGAAGCTGCATCAACTCTTGCAGAGCAAGGCATTAATGCTGAAGTTATAAATATTCACACCATCAAGCCTCTAGATGTGAGAGCAATTATCAATTCGGTGTCAAAAACAGGAGCGGTTGTGAGTGCTGAAGAGCATCAAATTATAGGTGGTTTAGGCAGTTCTATTTCTCAGCTACTTTCTCGTGAAATGCCTGTCCCAATGGAGTTTGTAGGAGTGAATGACAAATTTGGAGAAAGCGGAACTCCCGAACAACTGATGACCAAGTACGGTATTGACACCATTGATATAGTGCGTGCTGCTCTGAAGGCTGTAAGCAGGAAAGGCTGATGAAATTGGATGGATTATTTCATCCAGACTTGTTAGATTACTCGCATCAACAACGGATGAAAAACCTCAGAGTTTTGAAATTTTTGAGATCTTGAGGTTGTTGGATTATATCAAAAATCAAGTGTTGCTTTAGCACAACAATCCTGCCTTTTCTATTGCTGCTTTTAGCTTTGCAGAAGTTTCATCTGACACATTTATAAGTGGGAGTCGAAGATGATTTTCGCAAATATTCAAATGCTTCAAGGCTTCTTTGATTCCAGCCGGATTACCTTCTACAAAGAGTAAATTGAAGATGTCGAACAAATTGTAATGCGCTCTTCTGGCTTCGCTCAGTTCCCCGTGAACCACGTTCCTGAATTCTGTTGGAAATGCATTAGCCACTACTGAAATTACTCCATCAGCACCGGCTGCCATCAATGCCAACGTAATGGTATCATCACCTGAAATAACAAGGAATCCGTCTGGTTTATCTTTAATCAGACGCATTATTTGCTCCACATTACCACTCGCTTCTTTAACTGCCACAATATTTTTACAGTCGGAGGCGATACGCAATGTAGTATCAGGCAAAACATTGGATGATGTTCTACCAGGAACATTATAGAGAATAATTGGCAATGACGAAGCCTCTGAAAGAGCTTTATAATGGGCAATGATACCCGCTTGCGTGGGTTTGTTGTAATATGGACTCACTGATAAAATTCCGGAAACTCCCGGAGTATTGAGATTGCTCAATTTTTTTGAAATTGAACGGGTATCATTTCCTCCAAGGCCCAATACAACTGGTATTTCCCCTGCATTTTCATCAATTACCGTTTCTAAAACGAGAGCCTTTTCATTTTCATCCAGCGTCACCGATTCGCCAGTGGTACCCATTACTACAAGGTAATCAACTCCACCATTGATAAGATGCCTGGTTAAGTTGCGCAGTGCACTGCAATCAACATTGTGATCAGCATCAAACGGAGTAACCATAGCCACGCCTAATCCACGAAATGTATTCATTCTATTTTCAGTTTGGAGAGTACTTTTATCACTTCTCTAAAAAGTAAGCCTGTAGAGGAATTGTCGGGAACCGCAATAATTAAGTCCAAATATTTTTCTCTGGAACTCCCTTTTTGTCCGACTTTCATTTTAGCTTTTGATTGGGAAAGAACGTAATTAACTGGTAAAGCATTCTGGTTAACGAGGTCGATAAGAATATCGAATTCATCAGCAAGGAAATTACTCAAGTGACTGCTCGGTTGCAATTTCCAGCTTAAATCAGAGTCACAAAAATAATCAGACTCCAGTTTGTGCGCTTGATAGATTGGAATCACTTTATCATTGCCGTTAACCCAACCCATTATAGCTACATTTCGAACTCCAAATTCATCTTTTATCTCTTTGGCTATTTTCCTGATTAGCTTGAAATTATTTTCATCCGAATCATGGTATAAAATTGCAATACTGGATGCAGAATGCAAGTCAGATCCTTTTCGGGTTCTCTTTGCCTCTTTTTTCTTTTTCAGTAGAAACTTTGAAGCCGATTTTTTAATTGGTTCGAGCAAGAAAATGGTATTAAAAGGTCACTGTTCAAAAATGTAGCTTAACGAAGCACCAAATTATAACGCTTTGGCCTAATTTTTCGTTAAAAGTTAATAGAATTCATCATTGTGCCATGGAAAAGAATTTGAACCAGGACTGGATCAGCGAAGGATCGCTGGACTTTGAGTATAAGAAGTACATCTTACTGGCTTATTTACAGTATGTTGACTCCCATTTTGGAGAGGCTAAATTATATCCACCTTTGTCTGATCTGATGACGCATTACCGAAATCTCACTGCATTAAAAAACGAGAAAAGTCAATTTGAACAGTCATTCCCCAAATCTTTGAGTGGTATTGATGCAGCAAAATTGGAACTTACTTATGAAAAATTGATCCAAGATGACAAGGCTCTATCTGCAGTGAATGAGATTGTTGAATTTGCAATTCCACAATTTGCTCATTCGATAGAAAAGGGCAAGAGTATCTACGATTTGGTGGAGGAACAAATGGCTTTAGAAACGATTGGCTTGCTCCCATTATATATTAATGAAGGTTATTTGTTGTTACATAATGACAAGGATAAAGAAGTGAATATTTTTAGGTATCGCATGTCTATGATTGAGCTTGGAGTGGAAAGGTATCGTGCACTATACACCACATTTATCGACAAAGAGTATCGTGCCATTGGAAATTCATTCGAGAACATAAAACTTCGTTTAGCCAAGAATTTTGCCGATTTACCTAATCCGGCTACATACCTGATTAATAGCAAATTAACATTTCCGTTGACTGAAACTCTGCTTCCTGTGGCTAAGCGGTTATTAATTAAAGAACTTAGCATTCGCGCAGCATGATTGCCTTGTGTAAATTGGCAGCATGAATGATGACATTTACACTATTATAAGTTTATTGGGAGAAGAGGATAAGTCGATGTGGCAGAATGCTATGTCGCCGCCAATCTATCAGACTAGCAATTTTGCTTACCGCAGCTTTGAAGAGTTTGAATTAGCTATCAAAGCAGAACGTGAAAACAGCTTGTACACTCGTGGTGTAAATCCTACAGTTCGTTTATTAGAAGAAAAACTAGCTGCACTTCAAGGAACTGAAGATGCAATTTGTTTTGCGAGTGGCTCTGGAGGAATTGCAGCAGCTGTGATCACATTTTGCAAAGCAGGAGATCATATTGTTATCGTCAAAAACAGTTACAGTTGGACGCAAAAACTATTGGTCAATCTACTTTCCCGATTTGGAGTTAGTCATACTTTTGTTGATGGTCGGAATAATGATGAAGTTCTACAGGCATTTCAGCCCAATACTTGTATGCTCATTGTTGAAAGTCCTACGTCATTTTGCTTTGAACTTCAGGATATTAAGTATCTCACAGCACAAGCCCATCAAAGAAACTGCCTAGTGCTTGCCGATAATAGTTATGCGAGTCCACTTTCCCGCTACCCTGCTGAATGTAGTGTAGATCTTATTGCTCATAGCGCAACCAAGTACATTTCAGGCCATAGCGATGCCGTGGCTGGTGTAATATGCGCCAAAAAGAAACTTTGCGATGAAATTTTTAAAGGTCCTTATATGACTTTAGGAGCTGCACTGTCGCCAATGGACGCATGGCTTTTGATTCGAGGTTTAAGAACATTGCCACTGCGGGTGCAGCGTTGCGGAGAAACCGCCAATGAGCTTGTAAATGAGCTTAGCAAATATTCCGACTTTATGCGGGTTATTTATCCTCATCACCCATCCCACCCTCAGTATTTATTGGCAATGGAACAGATGGAACAAAAAATGGGAATGTTTTCGATTGATCTATTTAGTGCCAGTCGAGATCAGATTGTCAGGTTCATTAACGCTTTGGA
>JBDNHP010000539.1:0-3214 GCA_041688765.1 Flavobacteriales bacterium | reverse complement strand
CCGTTTGGTTTCTCAGATTAGTTGCTTTTTGTTCCAGTCTTACTTGTGGACTGAAATAGAGCATAGATCCCACAAAAATGCCTACCCCAATTTGACCTATAACTTTAAATTTTCCGGCGAGACCTTTTTTATTTTTGCGAAATACTTTGATGTAGTCATCTATAAAACCGATCAGCCCCAACCATACCGTGGATACAAGCATTACGATAATGTAAATATTGCTGAGGTTGGCGAAAAGAAGTGTTGGAATAAGAATGGAAGCAATAATAATTAGTCCACCCATGGTAGGTGTACCTTGCTTCTGATTTTGTCCTTCTAATCCTAAATCTCGGATGGTTTCGCCCACCTGTTTTTTATGGAGTAATCCAATTAATTTTTTACCGAAAATCATTCCGATAATCAGCGAAACAATAATTGCTAATGCCGCTCTAAAACTCAGATAGCGAAACAATCCTGCCCCAGGCAAATTGTACGCAGTGTCTAGATATTTAAATAAATGATACAGCATTACTTCCCAAGATTTTTAATGGTTTCCTGTACAATTTGCAGATCGTCAAAAGGAGATTTTACACCTTTGATTTCTTGGTATTTTTCATGTCCTTTTCCAGCAATCAGAATAATGTCTTCGCTTTGCGCAAGAGTGCATGAAAGCCTTATTGCTTCTCGTCTGTCTGTAATTGAAAGCGTTTTGCGTTTGCCGTTAGAATCAAGCCCCGCTTCCATATCTTTAATGATTTGATCAGGTTCTTCACTTCTTGGATTGTCAGAAGTGAGTACAACTTGATCCGACCATTGGGCTGCAATGCGCGCCATTTCTGGTCTTTTGCTTTTGTCGCGATCTCCTCCGCAGCCTACCACTGTTATTACTCGTTCATTTCCGGTGCGAATGTCTTTGATCGTTTTAAGAACATTTTCGAGTGCATCTGGGGTATGAGCATAATCAACTACTGCGGTAATTCCCCCCGTGCTGCGGAAGTGCTGAAAACGTCCAGCAACGGGATCTGCTGCGCTTAATGCCGTGAGTACTTCGAGTTTTTCCAAACCAAGTTCTCTACAGATAGCATAAACAGCAAGAATGTTATAGGCATTAAATGAACCCACTAGTTTGCTGTATAAATCAGCACCATCAATCATCAGGTGTAATCCCTGTAAGTTGTTTTCCAGAACCCTGGCTCTATAGTCAGCCATGGATTTTAGAGCGTATCGCTTAACTCTTGCTTTGCAATTTTGCACCATGATTTCACCATTGGTATCATCATGGTTGGTGAGCGCAAAAGCATTTCGTCCAAGTCGGTCGAATAATGCTTTTTTTGACTTGATGTATTCTGCAAAAGTTCCATGATAATCGAGGTGGTCATGGGATATATTGGTGAAGGCAGCTCCAGCGAAATTTAAGCCGGTAACTCTATGCTGATGTATGGCATGTGAGCTGGCTTCCATAAAGCAGAACTCACAACCGGCTTCGCACATTTCTCTCAGCAAATTCTGGAGACTCACGGCATCCGGTGTTGTATGGGTCGATTCTAAAGATGTTTTACCAATTTTATTTACTACCGTCGAAATCAATCCGCAAGAGTATCCGAGATTGCTGAATAACTGATACAACAATGTTGCGGTAGTGGTTTTCCCGTTTGTTCCTGTTACTGCAATTACCTTAATATCATCAGAAGGATTGCCATAAAAATTTGCTGCAATATGTCCTAAAGCTTCCGCGGTGTCGGGTACTTTGATGTAAGTGATTTTCGGATTTGCATTTTCAGGCAGAGTGCTGCAAACAATGGCAATGGCGCCTGAATCTTCTGCTTTTGCAATGAAATTATGGCCGTCACTTTGACTTCCTTTTATGGCAACAAAGAGCGTTCCTTTGCTTACTTTCCTGGAGTCAAGGCAAACTTGATTTACCATGGTATTAACATCTCCCTGAATTTCTTCAGTGTGCACACGATACAATATGTCTTTGATGGAAATCATGACAATTCAATCGTTATTTGTTGTCCGGATGATGCCCTTGATCCTCCGGTAATACTTTGTCTTTTCACCGTTCCGCATCCAATCACTTTTACCACTAATCCTGAATTTTCAAGTAGGTAAATCGCGTCCTGTAATCCCATGCCAGTTACATTTGGCACGAGACCTTTGCCCATAGGAAGATTGTTAACTGTTACGGTGTCTCTGCCAGTGCTGGTTCTGGCCCAGTCTGAATCACTATTTATTTTGGAAGGAATTCCGAGTTGTTCAAAAACATGTACCAACGGTTCTCTACTTCCGTTTTTACTCACCGGTAGTTTTTTATCAGCAAAAACTTCATCAATTACTTTGCTTTGGATGTCGAATTCGGTAGAGTATATTTTGTCTGCTAGCTCCCTGAATACAGGAGCTGCAATAGATGACGCATAATAGATTCCGCTTTTTGGTTCACTCACCATAATGATGCAAGAATATCTTGGTTCATCTACTGGAAAGTATCCGCAAAAGGAAGCTCTGTATTTGTTTGCTACATATCTGTTTCCTTCTGTAACCCTTGCCGTACCCGTTTTTCCTGCAAGTCTATAAGGGGTTCCCATGAAGACTTTTTTCGCGGTTCCGCTGTCAACAACGGATTCCAGCATTTCTTGTGCTATTTTAATGGTGCGATCTGAACAGATTTTTTCGTTCAGAATTTCGGGTTTGAACTTCTTAGTAGTTTTGCCATTTCTGCGGTATTCCTGAACAAACTGAGGCTTTACCATTACACCGTCATTGGCTACAGCATTGTAAAAAGCAAGAATCTGTAATGGTGTTTGAAGAATTTCGTACCCAATAGCCATTTGGGTAGGACTCACCATTGACCATCCCGGTTCGCCTACTTTTTTCCGAAGCATGGGTGAATTTTCTCCGTGGAGCGAAACTCCTAAAGAGTCATGCAAGCCCATCTCAGCAAGCTTATCGAGAAAGGCCTGAGGATTGGATCCGTATGCTTTTTTAATGGTTTTAGCTGTGCCTATATTGGATGAAAGTGCAAAAGCCTGATATACATTAATCAATCCATTTCCCCCTTCATCTTCATTGGAGTCATGCATTGGTTTTTTGTAGAATGAGTATTTGCCTTTATATGTGTCAACAGTATCTGTCAGGTTTACTAGTCCATCATCAATGGCAGCCATTAGCGCCGGAAGTTTGAAAGTAGATCCTGGCTCAACTCGTGTGCCTATGGCATGATTAAGTTCTTCTTCGT
>JBDNHP010000538.1:0-1655 GCA_041688765.1 Flavobacteriales bacterium | reverse complement strand
TATTTCAAGTTATTGAAATAAATGCTAGTCCTTCAGATGTTTACGACACCTATATTAAGTCCAAAAAGCATGCTTCTTTCACAGGCATGCGGGCTGAAATAGATGCTAAACAGGGCGGCACTTTCACAACTTGCAACGAAAGAAATTCAGGCTATAACCTTATCCTGGAGAAAAATAAAAGCATAGTACAAGCCTGGACACACAAATCTTTCCCTTCAGGACATTATAGCATAGTTGATATCAGATTTGAAGCCACAGAAAAAGGTACTCGACTGCATTTCAACCATATAGGTGTTCCAGAAAGTTGTGATGGTTGGTTAACTGAGGGTTGGCACAAGGTATATTGGGAGCCTCTAAAGGATTTTTTGGAAAAAAAGCTCGTTAGTTAAGTTTCCGGGCTCCATCTAGCCAAAGGAGCCACGCTCAGTTCAGAAAAATCAGAATTCAAGTATTTAAACCAAGCACTGATTCCTATCATGGCTGCATTGTCTGTACAGTAAGAAAATGGTGGAATATGGGCTTTTAATCCTTGTTTCTCTAATTCGGTAAATGCTTTACGTAAGGCAGAATTTGCAGATACTCCACCAGCCAGTGCAATATGCTTCACCCCGGTCTCATTAACTGCCATTAAAAACTTCTGTAACAGCACTTTAACTATTGTCTTTTGAAGTGATGCACAAAGGTCATTGATATTAGCTTGAGCAAAACCCGGACTTTCTAATTCCCGATCTCGCAGTAAATAAAGAAAACTCGTTTTTAATCCGCTGAAACTATAATTCAAGCCCGGTATTTTAGGAATTGGAAATAGGAAAGCATCAGGATTGCCTTCTTTAGCATGTTTATCTATAAGTGGACCACCAGGATAAGGTAATCCTAAAACTTTTGCAGCCTTGTCAAATGCTTCTCCAGCAGCATCATCAATCGTTTCACCGATTACTTTCATACTGTAAGGCGATTCAACCAAAACTATTTGCGTATGTCCACCGGAAACGGTTAAACACAAAAAAGGCAGTTCTGGCAATTCCCGCTTATCATGATCACGAATAAAATGGGCCAATACATGAGCTTGCATGTGATTAGCTTCAATCATCGGAATTCCCAAAGAATAAGCCATCGACTTGGCAAAACTCACCCCAACATGCAAGGAACCCATGAGACCAGGACCACGTGTAAAGGCAATTGCTGACAAATCATTCTTGCAAATCCCTGCTTTGCGAAGAGCTACTTCTACCACTGGAACGATATTTTTTTGATGCTCCCTACTGGCTAGTTCGGGCACTACACCGCCATACTGCCTGTGGATTTCCTGACTAATAACGATGTTAGAAAGCACAAAATCATTGCGTAAAACTGCTGCTGAGGTATCGTCACAAGAAGACTCAATGGCAAGAATATATATTTCTTTCTCTTCGTTTGACATTATAATGCGGAACTTTGGAATGGTTTTAGCACTTGAATGTGCAAAAGTACTGCGAAAGCAAATGCTTTTTATTATTTTCAATCCGAATTTGGTCTAATATCAAACGAGTACTTCGAATACTACGCAATCTGTTGATCACCCTGCTTTTGCTGCCGGTTTTGATCCTGATTCTCATGCAGTTTAGTGGGGTTCAAACTTGGGTTGCCGGTGTTTTGGTTGATCAAATCAACAAGAG
>JBDNHP010000537.1:0-7132 GCA_041688765.1 Flavobacteriales bacterium | reverse complement strand
GCCTTTTTACCCGTTTCAAGAGTTTGATCAACGCTGAGGTGAAAAGGCTTGTAAAAATCACGAATCATGTGATTCCAAACAAGCAATCCTTGAGCTATATCGTCAAATTCCTTTTCAACTTTGGCCGTGAATTGATAGTCCATGATGGTTTCAAAATTCTCACAGAGAAAATCTGTCACCACTCTTCCTATATCCGTCGGAAAAAGTTTATTCTTCTCACTTCCAGTAGTTTCGGATTTCGTTTCTTCTAGGATTTCACCGTTTTCAATTTTCAAGACATTAAAATCTCGCTTCTTCCCATCACGGCTTTCTTTAACAACATAACCGCGATCTTGAACGGTAGAAATAATAGAAGCATAAGTAGATGGTCTTCCAATTCCCAATTCTTCTAACTTTTTCACCAAACTGGCCTCTGCATATCGAGGTGGGTGTTGAGTAAAACGCTGAGTGGCGCTTAATTCATTCAAATTAAGTGATTGCCCTTTTTTAAGTGGGGGCAACATCCCGCTTTGGCCATCTTCTTCCTCATCATCTGTGCTTTCCATATAAACCTTAAGAAATCCTTCAAAAAGGAGCACTTCGCCTTTAGCGATAAGGTTTTCTTTAGAACCGCTGATACTAATAGTGGCAGTTGTTTTTTCCAGTTTGGCATCGGCCATTTGGGAAGCAACCGTTCTTTTCCAGATCAGATCATAAAGACGCTGCTCATTGCGCTCTCCTCCTACAGTACTCGCCATAAAGTCAGTTGGGCGAATAGCTTCGTGCGCTTCCTGTGCGCCTTTAGAAGTGCTGGTATATTTGCGAGTCTGGTGATATTCCTCACCAAATTCTTTTCCTATAACTTCCTTTGTGCCATTTAGCGCGGTATCACTAAGATTCACGCTGTCGGTACGCATATAGGTGATCTTTCCTGATTCGTACAACCGCTGAGCGATGGTCATGGTTTGCGAAACTGAAAATCCCAGTTTACGGCTGGCTTCCTGCTGCAAGGTAGAGGTAGTAAATGGCGGGGCAGGAGATTTACTTCCGGGTTTTTGTTCCAAGTCACTTACACTGAAATCTGATTTCAAACAAGCTTCCAGAAATTTTCTAGCTTCAGCTTCTGTATCAAATCGTTTCGGTAATTCGGCTTTAAATGTTCCGAGCTCGTAACTAAAAATGGCTAAAATGCGAAAGCTTGATTTTGACTCAAAGCCCTCTATTTCGGTTTCGCGCTCTACAATGAGCTTAACTGCCAC
Source organism: Flavobacteriales bacterium (assembly GCA_041688765.1). GTDB lineage: Bacteria > Bacteroidota > Bacteroidia > Flavobacteriales_D > Sanyastnellaceae > JBDNHP01. The sequence continues at coordinate 5,894 of JBDNHP010000537.1, read as the reverse complement.
ACTTTGAACCCTTCCAGCCGAAAGTTTTGGTTTTACTTTTTTCCAAAGTACAGGCGAAAGTTCAAAACCAACTAATCTGTCTAAAACCCGACGAGCTTGTTGGGCATTTACAAGATTGGTATTTACTTTTCGCGGGTTTTCGATCGCTTTAAGAATTGCTCCTTTAGTTATTTCATTAAAAACTATTCTCCTGGTTTTCGATTCCGGTAAATCAAGCGTTTCCTGAAGATGCCATGATATAGCTTCTCCTTCACGGTCCTCATCCGTTGCTAGCCAAACGATCTCAGCGACTTTCGCAAGTTGCTTTAACTCCTTGATAACATTTTTTTTATCGGCAGAGACTTCATATTTGGGTAAAAATCCCTTCTCAATATCAATCGCAGCCTCATTCTTAGGAAGGTCCCGAACGTGACCATAACTTGATTTCACCGTAAAATCCTTACCTAAATAGCCTTCAATGGTCTTTGCTTTTGCAGGAGACTCAACAATCACTAGGTTTTTTGACATGCTTTATTGCAGTAGATTGCTTGAAAAACTAGAAATAACGGGGATTTTTTACCAACCGAACTCTGGTTTTCCTTCTCTACGGTTTCGCAAAGTAAGTACAAAGCGATTGTGATTTCCAAACAGGGGCACGTTACTAAACGTTTAATTACGCCTTTGCACAAGCTTTTTCCACCCCTGACATGATATGTATTTGACCCTGTTAATGCTGTATTTGCAGGGTGCTTAGCTTTTTTAACAGACTGACAAACTGACAGATATTAAAATTTTCAGTATCTTTGCAGCCCCTTATTTAGAGGTATATGTTGATAGAAGGAAACAAGGAAATGGATGAAAGTCGTCAAGGTGAAAAACTTATGACTGATTTTGCAGTCCCAAATGGTCAGCGAAAAATGATGATTGAGAGCTACGGCTGTCAAATGAATTTTTCAGATAGTGAGATTGTAGCCAGCATTATGTCGGAAGCTGGTTTTGGCACAACCCGTAATGCCGAAGAAGCAGATCTGATTTTGGTTAATACTTGCGCTATTCGCGATAACGCGGAACAGAAGGTTAGAAACCGATTGGTATTTTTCAGGTCATTAAAAAAGAAAAATCCTTCGTTAGTGGTAGGAGTGCTCGGTTGCATGGCTGAGCGACTTCGAGAACAGTTGATAGAACAAGAGCAATTGGTTGATTTGGTGGTTGGACCGGATGCTTATCGGGACCTTCCCAATTTAATTGACAAAGTGGATGGAGGACAAAAAGCGGTAAACGTTTTACTTTCCCGCGAAGAAACCTATGCCGATATCAGTCCGGTGCGATTAGATAGCAATGGCGTTACCGCTTTCATTTCTATAATGAGAGGTTGTGATAATATGTGTTCCTTTTGTGTAGTTCCTTTTACTCGTGGAAGAGAACGCAGTCGGGATCCGGAATCTATCATTAAGGAAGCAAAAGAATTATTTGATCTCGGGTATCGCGAAGTAACATTGCTCGGACAAAATGTGGATTCCTATAAATGGAATATGACTTCTAAAGGCGAAATTAAAAATCCGGAACAGTCAACAACCAATTTTGCTCAGCTCATGGAAATGGTTGCACTTGTTAATTCTAAGCTGCGAATCCGTTTTTCTACCTCGCATCCTAAGGATATGAGCAATGAGGTTTTACATGTGATGGCGAAGTATGAAAACATTTGTAATTACGTTCATTTGCCGGTTCAAAGTGGTAATTCTGATGTGTTAAATCGAATGAACAGAGGCTATACCCGCGAATGATACTTGGAGAGAATTAAAGCAATTCGTGAAATTATTCCCGGATGTGCTATTTCAACTGATGTAATTAGTGGATTTTGCGCTGAAACAGAAGAGGAGCATCAGGATACGCTCAGTTTAATGGAGGAAGTACAATATGATATGGCTTTCATGTTTAAGTACTCTGAGCGCCCAAGAACACTTGCTGAGCGTAAGTTTACAGATGATGTTCCGGAAGATGTAAAGGGCAGGCGCCTCACGGAAGTTATCGATCTACAAATGAGCCATTCTCTGATAAGAACTAAAAGGATGCTGGGGAAGGTGCATAAAGTGCTGGTGGAAGGCAGGTCTAAGCGTTCCGAAAACGATTTGTACGGCCGCAATTCTGAAAATGTGGTGATGGTATTTCCTAAAGGCGATCTCAAGCCGGGGATGTATGCCATGATTAATGCGAAGGAATGCACATCTACCACATTGATAGGGGAAGTTGTAGAAGTTTTAGCATAATCTTATCGAGACCTGATGGAAATTCAATCTGTTAAACAACGATTCGGAATAGTTGGAAATTCGCTGAAACTCAATAGAGCTATTGAAGTTGCAATGCAAGTTGCGCCTACTAATATAAGCGTATTGGTTCAGGGAGAAAGTGGCGTAGGAAAGGAAGTGATGCCCAAAATAATTCACAATCTCAGCTCGCGTAAACACGGACCTTATATAGCTGTAAACTGCGGTGCAATTCCAGAAGGGACGATTGATTCTGAATTGTTTGGACATGAAAAAGGCTCATTCACCGGAGCACATGATAGTCGCAAAGGTTATTTTGAAGAAGCCAATGGAGGAACCATTTTTTTGGATGAAGTGGCGGAGTTGCCTCATCAAACACAGGTTCGATTGTTGAGGGTGTTGGAAACTGGCGAGTACATGCGTGTTGGTTCATCTAAAGTACAGAAAACGGATGTGCGAGTAGTGGCGGCTTCCAATGTGATTTTTGCTTCGGCAATTCAAAGTGGAAAATTCAGAGAAGACCTTTATTATCGTTTAAGTACCGTGCCCATTCACATGCCTTCATTGCGTGAGCGCCGGGAGGATATTTACTTATTGTTCAGAAAATTCACAACGGATTTCTCAGAACAGTATCGCATGCCTCCAATTGAATTGACAGAAGAAGCCATCACATTGCTTGAGTCATACCGTTGGCCGGGCAATATTAGGCAGTTAAAGAATATTACCGAACAGCTTTCCGTTATTGAAAGCGAGCGAAGAATTTCGCCATCTACTATGCGCAATTATTTGCCGGCTGAAGATGGCAATAGCTTGCCCATGTTAGTGCCTGGAGGACAAAAGGCGGGAAGTCCGGATATGAATGAAAGAGAGATTCTTTACAAAGTTCTCTTCGACATGAAAAGCGATTTGAATGATTTAAAAGCCTTGGTGCTTCAAATGATTCAGAATGATGGGCAAATAGATTTGAATATGAGCAATTCCGATTTGGTTCGGAAAGTGTTTAAAAAAGAAGTGAGTTTGGAACAGCAGCCGGCAAAGGAAAGCTCCGTTTACATTCATGATAAGCCTTATGACTCAGTAGAGATGGATGATGATGAAGATGATGAAGTAGAGGAGCGATTATCATTGTCTGATACCGAACGCGAATTGATCAAAAAAGCCTTGAAAAAACATAACAATAAGCGCAAACACGCGGCTATTGAATTGGGTATTTCTGAGCGTACTTTATATCGAAAAATAAAGGAATACAATATCAAGTGAAATTGATTCGGTCTGCAATATTTTATTTGTTAGCTGCGGTTTTTCTTGGCTCTTGTGGAATGTATAGTTTCAGCGGTGCCGATACTTCAGGGGCCAAAACATTCTCGGTGGATTATTTTAAGCCGGTTGCAACTCTTGCAAGCCCACTCTTTTCTCAGCAATTCACAGAAGAATTGAAAGATTTAATCCTTCAGCAAAGCACCTTGAGTATTGAAGAAAAGGGCGATTTGCAATTTGAAGGATCCGTGGTAGGGTATGATATCAAACCAGTGAGTGTTCAAAGCAATGAAACTGCCTCGCTCAACAGATTGACCATCACTATCAAGGTAAATTATGTCAATTCAATACAGTCGGAGAAGAATTTTGAAAGAAGCTTTTCCAAATATGCGGATTATGATAGTAATCAAGACATTTTGTCTATAGAGGAAAGTCTTCATGCTCTTATTATTGAGCAAATAAGTCAGGAGGTGTTTAACGCAAGTCTTGGAAACTGGTGAAAACAAAGGATTTCCAAAAACTTTTACTGGATCCGGCAAGCGCAGGGGCAGAACATTTGCAGGATTTGCTTGGCCTGTCAATGAAGTATCCTTATTTTCAATCCGCGCAGTTATTGCTAGCAAAAGCGGCAAAGGAAGCGGAAGATGCGCAATATGAAGATTATTTGCGCAAAGCAGCGCTCCATAGTGGCGATCGCAAAGTCTTGTTTGATTTGTTGATGAGTCCTGTAATTAGGGAAATTGTTAATCAGTTTGATCAGGAAGTGGATGAGTTCATTCCGGCTTTTGAAGAAGCTGTTATTGCCCCGGAACTTGAATCGTCTCCCGTTATAGAAGAGAATGACACCCTTGCAACAGTTGAGAACGAAACCACTCCTAATATTTCGGAATCAGAAGAGCCATCATCCGAAATCCATGACATTCATTCGCCCGAAAATGAAGCACGTGTTGAAATAGTTCTGGAAGTAATTGAAGAAGAAAAGCTTGAAGAGCTTGCAGATGAAAAGGCATTTTCCACTGAAGAAGAGATTATTAAATCGGCAGAATCAGACCCTGAATTAAAAGCCCTTGAACGCGAGATTTTATATAAGGCCGTTTACAGCACTATAGAAAAGGAAGTTCAGGAAGATATTTCAGAGCACAACAACGAGGAGAGGCCTGAGCAAATACAGTTGGACTCTACAAACCGGACTGCATTTACGGCATGGTTGCTTCGAAGAGCTGTGGATACGCAATTCATTGAGGGTACAGCAGAAAGTAAGAGGGCTTTACCGGATCGCAAATCCAAAGAAAAAAATATCATTAATGATTTTATCCGCAAAGACCCTAGAATAGCACCTGGGAAGCCGGATCAACATTCTCATGAGAATTTGGGAAGGACCAGTATCCAAGAAGATGAGGCTTTTATCACCGAAACTTTGGCAAGGGTATATGTGAAGCAAGGCAAAATTGATAAGGCAAAAAAAGCTTATCAATTACTGAGCTTGAAATATCCCGAAAAAAGCATTTACTTTGCAAACCAGTTAAAAAAACTGGACGAACACAGCTAACTAATTCAATTTCAATACGATGGCATCGTTTATCATCATCCTGATAGTGATTGTAGGCATTTTATTAGGCCTTGTAATCTTAGTACAGAACCCCAAAGGTGGAGGATTAGCCTCAGGTTTTACCGGAGCTTCCAATATTGGCGGTGTTCAGAAAACGGCTGATTTTTTGGAGAAATCAACATGGTATCTAACAGCAGCACTTTTTGTATTGTGCCTTGCTGCGGCAAAGTTTAAGCCTGGTTCAGGAGCTGCTGGTAGCGGCGACGCATTAGGTGATGATGCCACAGAGCAAATGATAGATCCGGGTGCAACGGAAGGGGCGCCTGTTTTGGAAGAAGGAGGCGCTTCAGAAGGAGGCGCTTCAGACGGAACTCCCCAAAGTCTTCCTACTCCGGGTCAGTAATCCAAGCTATAAAAATATTGGAATGTCAGTATGTCACCACATAACTGACATTTTTTTTCCTCAACTGCCCCTTTGTCGCTAAATCTATAAAATATCGGATTGGCATAAAAAATGACAAAGAGCGGGCACAATACTAAATCATCATTTAACCCTTAATACCCTAAAAATATGTCAGTTAATGTGAAACCCCTGGCAGATCGAGTGCTGGTACAAGCTGCGCCTGCGGAGGAAACCACCGCAAGCGGCATCATTATTCCGGACACTGCCAAAGAAAAGCCACAACGCGGAAAAGTAATTGCCGTTGGAAGTGGTAAAAAAGACGAGCCAATGACCGTGAACGTTGGTGATACTGTGCTATACGGTAAGTATTCAGGAACCGAAATCAGCATAGAAGGAACAGATTATCTCATCATGAGAGAGTCTGATATTTTCGCAGTTCTAT
>JBDNHP010000536.1:0-2411 GCA_041688765.1 Flavobacteriales bacterium | reverse complement strand
TCACGAGTCGCTTTTTTCTCGAGATAATAAGAGAAATTACCCTTGTAACGATACATGGTTTCATCAACCAGTTCAATTATTTCATCACAAATCGATTCGAGATAATATCTATCGTGAGTTACCATCAACAAAGTCATCGAACTCTTAATCAAGTATTGTTCCAGCCACTCAATCATATCTAAATCTAAATGATTGGTCGGCTCATCCAATATCATGAAATCAGGTTGCGACAATAGGACCTGAGCCAATGCAACTCTGCGTTTTTGTCCTCCAGATAAAGTTTTAATTATCTGCTCCAGATCTTCAATACCCAAGGCTCCTAAAACTTGTTTTGCTTGAGATTCATAATCCCAGGCATTCAGGCGATCCATTTCTGCGGCAGCTTTTTCAAATGCATCACCCTCAGCACAAATATTTAATAAATGTTCGTAATGGCGAACGGCGTTCATTACCGGAATATCCGAATCAAATATGGCCTCCAGAATCGGTCTTTCCTCTGGTAACAAAGGATCCTGCTCAAGGAAAGCCACTCGTATATCTTTTCTCCAGGTTACAATTCCACTGTCAGGAGCTTCTGTACCCGAAAGAATTCGAAGAAGTGTAGATTTCCCTGTTCCATTTGCTGCAACCAGAGCTGTTTTTTGTCCTTGCTGTATGCCAAAATTCACATCTGCAAAGAGCAATCGTTCTCCGTAGCGTTTGCTAACCTGTTCAACTGATAAATAATTCATGCGGCTGCAAAGATAACCATTGCAAGAGGGGAGAAGACAATTTTGTTGGAATTCCTTTTCTTCCAATTTCTCTGTAAATGTTATTCTAGAATCGATTTGTAAGTTCTTGAAAAACAGCATTATATTGCATTTCGGTAGGAATTGGCATTCATTGCTCATCATTCTGCACCTGATTGAGCAATATTGCTTTCAATACCTTATTTTTGACAAATGGATGTTTCTTGGTCAGTATGTCGATTGAATGAAATGAGCCCTGCAGAGCTATACGCATTGCTCGATTTGCGCATTCGTGTATTTGTGGTAGAGCAAAATTGTCCGTATGTGGAAACAGATGGCAAGGATTTTCACAGTACGCATTTGTTTGCCCGCGATGGAAATGATCAAATTTTAGCCTGTCTCAGAGTAGTTGATCCTGGCGTTTCCTATGAAGAAGTTTCTATTGGTAGGGTAGCTACTCATCCTGATGCACGTGGCAAAGGGCTGGGGCATGAATTGATGCAACGAGCCATGCGCATGATTGAAGAGCGATTTGGCCCTGTTCCTGTTCGTATTTCTGCTCAGGAATATTTGCGTAGTTATTATGCAACGTATGGTTTTGCCTGCGTAAGTGATATGTATTTGGAAGATGATATTCCGCATATCGAAATGCTCTACAAACCCTTCAACCCAAAGCCTTTCCGAGAAGATCCCATTCATGCAAGACGTCATCATTTTGCTGCCATGTGGGAGGATTTTGAACAGGCAAAAACCGGATTATTGACCTTTCTTGCCGATTGGGAAATTGGGCAAATTGCGCTGAATCCAGATGATGGTTCATGGGATGCCATTCAAGTGCTGCATCATCTTGTAGTAAGTGAAAAGGCAACTTTAGGTTATTTGATGAATAAAACACAGGCAGAGCCCTCTGATTTGCCCTTTTTATCCTATGATGAAAGGAAATCAGGTCAGAAATTGATTAAACGTTTGCACTCAGAAGAACGCTATGCCATGCCAGCCGGATTAAGTCTGCCGGAAAGTAGTTTTGACTTGGGCGATTTGAAGGCTGAATGGGATGAACTGAGAGATAACTATCGCTCGTTTCTAGCTAATCTTTCACCCCTTTATTATGGTCGATTTATTTTCAGACATCCCATAGCGGGACCACTGGCAATGGAGGAAACAATTGGTTTTCTTACCGGTCATATCAGGCATCACATGCACCAACTTCGCAGAATTCAACGAAGTCTTAAGCCCTGATGAATTACCCCTCATTTGCCATTGTAATTCCCTGCCTCAATGAAGAGGCATACATTGCTAAATGTATTAATTCTATTCTCCAGCAAAATTATCCTGCTGAGCTTATAAAAGCTTATGTAGTAGATGGAATGAGTGCTGACAAAACCCGCGAGGTAATCGCCTCCTATTTCGATAGTGGCAAAGTGGTGTTGGTAGATAATATGGAACGAATTACGCCTATTGCCCTTAACTTAGGTATTAAAGCATCTAATGAAGATATTGTGATGATTCTTGGCGCTCATGCCGAATTATACCCGGATCATCTTGAAAATTTGGCCAGGCATCTCGCTCAGCACCCTGATGCTGGCTGTGTTGGCGGCATAATTGAGAATGAGTACGAAAATGAAACATCCCGATTTATTGGATTGGCGATGGGTTCTTCTTTTGGTGTTGGTAATGCACACT
>JBDNHP010000535.1:0-11392 GCA_041688765.1 Flavobacteriales bacterium | reverse complement strand
GAACAATTTAAGAATGAGAGTTCTGAATTTCGTTCGAAACCGCAGGAACGGCTGGCATTATCGCTAGCCAGAAGCACACCATACAATCTAGCGGGAGGTGCTGATGAGGTAGAAATGAATAATCTGATCGGCAGGCTTTTTGCTTGCGGTCAGCCCATGTTCGATCCTGTTGGTCGTCCCACAATTATTACCTTCGGAACCGAAGAAATTAAAGCAAAATTTGACTGAAGCTCATGTTATCAAAATTACCTATTGTTGTTAAAAATCTGATAGTCATCAATGTGCTGATGCTCCTTGCTACGGCTGTTTTTGGTGATCAGATGAGCAAACTTTTTGCGGGTTATTATATCGGTTCACCGAATTTTATGCCTTGGCAAATTGTGACCCACATGTTTATGCATGGAGGATTTATGCACTTGCTCTTCAATATGTTTGCGCTGTATATGTTTGGCGTTACCCTTGAAAGGGTGTGGGGGCCAAAACGATTTCTAATCTATTATATGGTAACCGGATTGGGAGCTTTCTTCCTGCATTTTCTAGTTATACATTTCCAAATTCAAAATCAGTTGGCCATTATGACTCCGGAGCAAATTGATCTGGTGATGACCAAAGGTGCAGAACTATTACCCTATGAGAATTTCCGTGATCCGGATATGAATCGGTTAAATGCGCTTATCAATGTTGGTGTGGTAGGTGCATCAGGGGCTGTTTTTGGAATATTATTGGCTTTTGGAATGTTATTCCCAAACACGGAGTTGATGCTTTTATTCCCACCTATTCCGATAAAAGCAAAAGTGTTCGTATTAATTTATGGTGCTATAGAATTGTACATGGGCTTGCAGAATGCAAACGACAATGTTGCTCACTTTGCTCATTTGGGAGGTATGATTTTCGGCTATTTTATTCTGAAGCTCTGGCAAAAACGAAAAGACAATTTTTACTGATTCAGGGATGAAGAGATTTCGTGATAGTTTTCAGAACGCCGATATGCTGATGAAGTTGATTTATATCAACGTCACCGTGTTTATTTTGGTCAATATTGTACTTGTTGCAGCCCAACTGAGCAATAACAGTGGCTTTATTCTTAATCATGGAGAAGATCTCTATTTGGCATCTACCTCTAATACCACACTACTCTTAAGCAGGCCCTGGAGCATAATTACCTACATGTTTACGCATATTGATTTCTGGCACATGTTTTTCAATATGTTAATACTCTTCATTTTTGGAAGAATTTTCAATAGTTTTTTAGGACAGCGAAAATTGCTTTCCATTTATTTAATGGGTGGAGTAGCGGGTTTTTTGCTCTATATTATTTCATTTAATGTATTGCCTGCACTTGACCCGGACAGCACAATTGTAGGGGCTTCTGCGGCCATCATGGCAATAGTTGTTGCGCTGGGCGTTTATGTCCCTAATTACACTATTAATTTGTTGTTAATAGGCCCAATAAAAATGCAGTATATCGCGCTGTTTTATGTGGTACTGGATTTTGTGAGTTTGAGGTTTATGGATAATACTGGAGGGCACATTGGTCATCTTGGAGGAGCGATTTTAGGATTGGTTTGGGCATGGAATTACAAGGTAAACAAAGACATTTCTTTGCCTGTGGAGCGATTTCTTGATTGGTTTTTCAATCTTTTTAAACCCGGAAAACGGAAGTTTAAAGTGGTTAAAAATGCAGGAACGCGAGTTCCAAAAAGTGATGAAAATTTTAACGCTGATAAGAAACAAAGGCAGCAAAGAGTTGATGCTATCTTAGATAAAATCAGCAAAGCCGGATACGATAGCCTAAGCAAGGAAGAGAAGGATTTCCTTTTCAAACACAGTAAGAGTTAGCCTTGAAAGAGCAGAAGAAAAGAAAATCCTGGTTTTGGAAAATTTTGGCATTGCTAGCATTGCTTGGTCTTGTATGTTCTTATTTAGCCACAACAACAAGTCCAGAGAAATATGTCTTTTTTTATGTGTTCGGATTGTCTTATCCGATCTGGCTGGTGATTAATCTTTTTTCCGGTGGATTTCTATTGTTAAAAGGCAGTAGATTCGGGTATCTTCCTTTAATAGCGATTGCTGCCGGCTATGGCTTTTTGTCTGATTTTATTCAAATAATGCCCGCTAGGACCAAGGAAGCAGTAGCGGAGAACACCTGGAAAGTGATGAGTTATAATGTGCGTTTATTTGACCTTTACAATTGGTCTAGGAATACGGAAACGCGTAATAAAATCTTTGATTTACTCAAAGAACGGGATGCTGAAATATATTGTTTTCAAGAATTTTATTACACCAAACGAACCGGAGTATTCGAGACCAGAGATACACTTTTCAATATTCTGAAATGCAGTTACATTCACGAACATTACACGCATAAACTTACCGGAGAACAGTATTTTGGTGTGGTTACTTATTCCAGGTATCCTATCGTTAACAAAGGACATATCACATTTAATAATGATCCCAACAATTTCTGTATTTATTCAGATATAGAAATTAAGGGAGATACTGTTAGAGTTTTCAATACTCATCTCGCATCAATCCGCTTTCAAAAAGAAGATTACAAATTTGTAGAGGAAGGAACGGAAAGTGAACAAAAGATTGAAGGGAGCAAGAGGATTCTGAGAAGATTAACCGATGCTGCTAAGAAGCGCGCCGGACAGGCCGATCAAATCAAATTAGAAATTGCAAATAGTCCTTATCCGGTGATTGTTTGTGGAGATTTTAATGATACTCCTGTTTCTTATACTTATAGCAGCTTGTCGGAAAATCTTCAAGACTCATTTAAAAAGAAAGGGTCAGGAATTGGATCCACATATATTGGTAAATTTCCATCCTTTCGAATCGACTATATTCTTCATTCTGATAGGCTGGAAACTACAGCTTTCAAAACACTTTCTGAAGAATATAGTGATCATCGAGCCATTGAAGCAGAACTTCGCTTTAGTCCTTCACCATAAGAAAATGTTAGCTCAATTCCTTGCGGAAAAATTGAAGGCAAAAACAATTCTTATCTACTCAGAAATGTCAGCTTTATAGACGTTTCGGAATAAGAATCCGAAGGATTATTTATGTATTGTATGCTCAGTAAGCTAATTGCCCAACTCAATAAGCCGCAGAATCTCCATTTATTGATTTAATGGAACGCAGTGCTTCTTTATAATATTTGAATGGAACAACAAGCATTCCGAAACATTCTCCTTCTTCTTTACCCAAATGTTTGTGGTGTACTTTGTGAGCTTTACGAAGCGCCATAAAGTAAGGGTTATTGCTGCGGCGAAGAATTTTGAAGCGCTGATGAATAAATACATCATGCACTAAAAAGTAGGCCATTCCATAGAGCAGAATTCCGAGACCGACAAAGAAAACTAAATTGAAACCATTGACGGCACCAATAACGAAGCAAGTCATACTCGGGATCGCAAAAATTAAGAAGAATGCATCATTTTTTTCGAACCAGCCTTCACGCTGAACGTGGTGATCTTCGTGCAGCACCCAAAGTAAGCCGTGCATCACGAATTTATGTGTAAACCAAGCCATAAACTCCATAAAGAAGAATGTAGCAATTGTTACGAGGATGGAAAGGAGCACAGTGATCATAGTTCAAAAGTACTTAATCAATTTGTATGTGTAGCAGAATTGAGATAATCCATCACCTTTTCGAAGCAATATGCAAACCAGTAAGTATATTTTTCTGGTGAATCGTTTAGTTCTTTCAGTATCACATCCGGATTTACGTATGCCCAGTTTGCAACTTCGGAAGGTTCTGCAACTGGGGTGTCATTACTAAAACCAACAAATACATGATCAAGTTCATGTTCGGTTAATCCATTTTCAAACTCTTTTTGATAAAGAAATGAGAATGCAGGATTTAATTCGGTTTTCATACCCATTTCTTCGAGCAATCTTCTCTTTGCAGCATCGATATTAGACTCTCCAGGCCGGGGATGACTGCAACAGGTGTTTGTCCAGAGTCCTGCACTATGGTATTTCCCCAAGGCTCTTTGATGAATAAGCAATTCATTTTTATGGTTGAAAATGAAGACTGAAAATGCGCGGTGAAGCAAACCCTTTTTATGGGCTTCTAATTTCTCCATCGTGCCTGTTTGCTCGTCAAGTTCATTTACAAGTATTACCTCTTCCATAGATTATTTCAGGCTACAGGAGTTTAGTTTTTCTAGATGTTTTTTGGGTAGATTTTCACACTTTTTTATGGCGTTGCAAGCCTTTATCCAAAAGCTGTTGCCGTTTTTAATTTCTCTGCAGAGAATAGGATACACAAGTTCAAAATCCTCATTCATATTACCTGAATAACCTAATATTCCGGGAATGTTTGCTTGCACGCAGTAACGTAGAAAACGGATTTCCTGATTTTGAGGATCTTCTTTCACACTGGCTTCAATAATATCTTTTCCAACATTAAATGCTTGAATTTTACTCAAAAAGCCCTCTGTAAATCCCGCCGACATTGCTTTTGCAGTCCCACGATATGCATTAATGAGCGCCGTTTGTTCTTTAATACTGAATGCATACATTCCAAAGGCTTTCACTCCGGCTTCGGTATCAGCACGAAAAAAGAATTCACGCAAGTTTTCTAGTGGAGTTCCGGCTGAAACACCTTTAAATAGAAGAACGAATAAAAGAGAAATGGCGAGATTTAATTTCATCACATCAGATTCAAACTATGTCGGAGATATGACTGCAAAAAAAGTGCAAATTTTCTGCGATCCGGAATTCTTACCCTTTCTTCTAAGATACGCTCAGGAGGAAGCGATTTTATTTTTTTGAAAAGTCTGAAATAATAGACATAAGCAACATAAACTCCTAATCTTGAGTCTTTTGGGAGTTTTAGGATTCCCTCATAACCAACTTTGAAATCAGCTTCTATTTCATCTTCAATTCTCTTCTTTTGAGCAATATCAAATTTTTCCATTGCAAGTCCAGGGAAATAGGCTCTGCCTAGCTGAATATAGTCGGCGTGCATATCTCTAAGGAAATTAATTTTCTGGAAAGCTGAACCTAGTCTCATGGCATAAGGTTTTAGTTCATTGTAAAGGTCACGATTACCATCAGTAAAGACTTTGAGACACATCAAGCCCACTACTTCTGCTGAGCCCAGAATATACTCTTCATATCCTTCGCGGGTATAGTCTTTCTTTTGCAAATCCATTTCCATGGAGCGCAAAAATGTATCAACCAGATCCATATCGAAATCGAACTGATGATATACTTGTTGAAAGCTATGCAGAATTGGATTTAGGCTTATTTTGTTTTCGATAGCATGGTGCGCATCATCCCAAAAACGTTTGAGAAGCTCCTCTTTGTTATAATTATGAAATGTATCTACTATTTCATCAGCAAAACGCACAAAGCCGTAGACCGCATAAACAGGGTTTCTGAAACGAGGAGCAAGAAAACGAATACCTAATGAAAAGGAAGTACTGTATTCCCTGGTCGTTTTTTTGCTGCAAGAAATGCAGACGGACTGATAATGGTTATTCATAAAAAATCAAACCGTAACGGCTTTTCTGTTTTTGTTCAACTTTATAATTTCTTTTGCAGCCACTTGTCCTGAAATCAGGCTTGGCGGTACTCCTGGTCCCGGGGTAGTGAGTTGACCGGTATACACTAAATTGGTGATTTTAGAAGATCTCATTTTTGGTTTCAGAAATGCCGTTTGCATAAGCGTATTCGCCAAGCCGTAAGCATTTCCTTTAAATGAATTATAATCTTCTATAAAATTGCTTTGAGCATAGGATCGCTTAAATATGACGTGCTGCCTGATGGAGGTCCCACAATATTTTTCAAGCCTATCCATAATAATGTGGTAGTACTTTTCCCTTATCGCTTCCGGATCACTAATACCCGGAGCGGCAGGAATCAAAACAAACAAGTTTTCTTTCCCTTCCGGGGCTACAGAAGCATCCGTTTTGGAAGGGCAGCAAACATAAAACAGGGGCTTTTCTGCCCAAGTTGCTGTATCATAAATGGCTTCTGCATGAGGCCTAAAATCTTCGTCAAAAAACAGGTTATGATGCTCCAGATTTGGTATTTTTTTGTCGATTCCTAAATAGAAGAGCAAAGAGGATGGTGCCATCACCCTGTTTTGCCAGTATTTTTCATCGTATTTTCTGAGTTCTGGTTGCAGAAGAATTTGTTCTACATGGTGATAGTCAGCGCCTGCCACAATATAGTCGGCCAAAATATCACCCTCATTAGTTTCTACCCCCGTTACTACTGAACCGGAGTTCTTTATTTTGGTTACGGCCGAATTGAAGTGGAATGTTACTCCCTTTTCTTGCGCCAGTTTTTGCATTCCCTTTATGATCATGTGCATTCCGCCCATAGGATACCAAGTACCAAGCTTGATGTCGGCATAATTCATGATGGAATAGAGGGCAGGGGTATTTTCGGGCTTTGCTCCAAGAAAGAGCACCGGAAATTCCATAAGTTTAAGGATACGTTCATCCTTAAAGAATTTCCGGATGTATATCGAAAAAGCCTTAAACAGATGTAGTTTTAGCATTCCCTTGGCAATTCTGGCATCTGCAAATTCTAATGCTGAGAGAGAAGGCTTGTAAACAATATCATGAACACCAACATCATATTTGTACTTGGCTTCCTGAAGGAAATGATCTAATTTTTTGGAAGCACCAGGCTCAATATTTTCAAGCAATGATTTGAAATCATCCAAATTTGCAGGAATATTCCAAGTTTCATTTTCAGGAAATATTACTTTGTAGGAAGGATCCAATCGAACGAGATCATAATAATCCGAAGGTTTTTTCCCAAATGTGGCGAAGTATCTTTCGAAAACATCGGGCATCCAATACCAACTTGGGCCCATATCGAACATAAACCCATCGGACTCAAAGATTCTGGCTCTACCTCCTGCGTGGTCATTTTTTTCAAGAACATGCACTTCAAACCCTGCATCAGCCAATGAAGTAGCCGCAGAGAGTCCGGCAAAACCGGCACCAATAACAATTACTTTTTGAGGCATGTTTAAAGTGATTCTGATTGTATTAAGATAGTCAGAATAATCCAACAAACAATGCAGAAGCAAGAATGTTCAATTTAGAGGCATAAAATTAAGCTTTAGCCCTTAGCTGAGCTGTATTTTGGGAAATTCGAATTAACGGTAGCGCACAGTTTGTCCGATTCGGATAGTACTGTTTCTTGAGATTTTGTTGAGCTTACAAAGATCGGTAACTGAGGTGCCATATTTTGAAGCAATACCTGATAATGTGTCGCCTCGCTTTACTTTGTGGTGCTTAACGCTTCGTGCTTCAGCAAGATACTTGAAGTTTGCGGAAGAAATATTTAGAAACTCTGACTTAAGTTCTCCAGTTTCAAAATTAATAACATCATGTGGATTTATCGGTTCACCCAAGAAACGACATTCAAAGTGCAAGTGCGCTCCATAGGACCTTCCGGTATTTCCGCCAAGTCCAAGAATTTCGCCGGCTTGTAGATAATCGCCCGGTTTAACATCCATTTGAGATAAATGCGCATAAATGGTTTCCAATCCATTTTGATGTCTGATTACCACTACATTACCATAGGTGGTGCTGTATTGAGCAATTCTCACCAAGCCTTCAAAAGCGGCTGCAACAGGATCACCAATTTCAAGCTTGAGGTCGATACCATAGTGGTATCGCGATCCCCTTTCTCCAAAATCAGATGTTACATGACCACTGCAAGGCAATTGGTAATCGCAATCGTCGTGTTTTAGAATAAGGTTAGTAGTATCTTTTTTGTGGGTGAGGTCGAATCCATAGGCGTGAATGATTTCAGTATTCCACTTGCAATAGATATCGTAGGCGGGAATAGTATATAAAGAATCATTGATATCCCAGTTTTCAGCATCCAGAACTTTTTCGCTTGAGTTTTCAACAATGACAGTTTCTTCATCTCCTGTTTCGAAGAGTGAAGGTCCTGGCAGGAATTCTTGTGGCATTCCAATAGCCGTTAGACTCAAAAGGGATAATATGACGATTACGTTCCAGCGCATGCTTGCAGGCATTCGAGTTTTGCAAATATAAGAGCTTGACTTAGTTATGCTTCACAAAAAATCTAAAAGTTCTGAACAAACAGGGCTCTTAACTGCTTATTAGGATGAAACGCTCTACAAATCGTACTTTTGGCACCATGAAGAGATCAAATAAAACCGTTATTAACATTTTTGTGATTGCAATAATGACCATTTTCGTGTCATGCTCTCAACATGATGAAAAGTCAAGCTTAAATGTAAAGGCCCTCAATGATTCCGAATCAACTCAGAAAGAAATAAAAACAAAAAGCAAAATGAATCTTTATCAGTTTAAAGCGAAAAGCCTGGAAGGGTCAGATTATGATTTTAGCCAACTGAAGGGCAAAAAAGTGATCATTTTAAATACAGCATCCGAATGTGGTTTTACCCCTCAATACAAAGGTTTTCAAGAATTGTACGATCAATTTGGCAATGAAAAATTTGAAATCATCGGATTTCCTTGCAATCAATTTGGTGCTCAGGAACCTGGATCAGCAGAAGAAATTGGAGCATTTTGCAGCAAAAACTATGGTGTAACGTTCCCTATAATGGAAAAGATAGATGTAAAAGGAGATAATGCTCACCCGATTTACCAATGGCTCACATCAGCCGAAAATAATGGTTTAGGAGATTTTACCGTGAAATGGAATTTTCAAAAATTTCTGATTAGCGAGGATGGAAATCTGGAAATGTGTTTAGATGGCAAAGTTGATCCACTTGACGAGAGAATCTTATCTTGGCTGAGTAAATAGCCAAGATTTATGAAACTCGATTTACTTGCTTTTGCTGCCCACCCTGATGATGCTGAAATTTCTGCAGGTGGAACAATCGCCAAATCTGTTGCCCAAGGAAAGAAAGTCGGAATTATTGATCTCAGTCGCGGTGAATTGGGAAGCAGAGGTAGTGGAGAACTCCGCGTTATTGAAGCGGATAAGTCAGCACAAATTCTGGGCTTAAAAGCGAGAGAAAATTTGAAGTTGCGAGATGGATTTTTTGATCGAAATGAAGAATCCTTGTTGAGTATCATTCAAATGATCCGAAAATATCAGCCTGAAATCGTATTGTGCAACTCTATTAGTGATCGTCATCCTGATCATGGAAGGGCAAGTGCGCTAGTAGCAGAAGCGGCATTTTTATCAGGACTTCGGAAAATTGAAAGTGCTGCGAATGGTCAAGAACAGATCCCATGGCGACCGAAAGCAGTTTATCATTATATACAGGATTTTTATTTGAAACCGGATTTTGTAATTGATATAACTGATTATTTCGAAACCAAAATGGATGCTGTAAAAACCTTCAGTTCTCAGTTTTTTGATCCAAATTCTGAGGAACCAATAACACCGATTTCAGGGGAAGATTTTTTTGAGTTTCTAAAGGCCCGAGCTATGCAATTTGGTCGTCCGGCCGGAATGAAGTATGCGGAAGGATTTAATGTTGAGCGGTATCCTGGAGTGAATGGGTTGTTTGATTTGATTTGAAATGGAAGCGCTTGGAGGGTTAGTTGCCTCCATTTAGCCATTCCGAAAACTCAGAACAGACAAACGAATGATAAAAGATTTACCAATATATATAAGCCTAATTTTTGGGCTAACAGTAATGGCGACTTTTCTTCTTTTTATTTGGACAGTAAAAAGTTCAAGCTCCATACTTACAAGAAGAAAGTCAACACCTTTAATTTTCGGATTGACCATCTGGTTGGTAATTCAAGCAGTTCTGTCATTCAACAATATTTACAATACTGACACAAATTCCTTTCCTCCGAAAATAATGTTGGTGGGCATTTTGCCTGCAATTTCTGCGATCATTATTTTGTTTGCAAATTCAAAAGGCAGACAATTTATTGACAGTTTGCCGCTAAAAAACTTGACGTATATAAATAGTGTGAGAATGCCTGTGGAGCTAGTTTTGTTTTGGCTTTTTTTGAATAGAACCATCCCTGAACTGATGACTTTTGAAGGACGAAACTTCGATATTCTTGCAGGAATAACAGCACCGTTCATGGCATATTTCAGTTTTACAAAACAGAAAATCAGTCGGAATGGGATTTTGATCTGGAACTATATTTGTCTTGGCCTTTTATTGAATATTGTTGTAAATGCGCTACTTTCAGCGCCATCACCAATTCAAAAATTTGCATTTGAACAGCCTAATATTGCGATATTAAATTTTCCATATATTTTGCTGCCTACGTTTATTGTCCCAATTGTACTTTTTGGACATTTGACTTCCATAAGACAACTGCATAAAAGCAGCCAAAACATAAATGTAAAAACAAAGACGCATAACGAAAACAGCAAAAGTTATTGATGTTATGCGCAAGAGTAGATTGAGAATCAACACGCTTTTTCCTTTCAAAGAATGGCTTGCAAGTTATTGGCTTGAAGTTCAGTTTGTTAAAGTTCAGTGATTAGAATTGAGTTCTTTTAATGATAGTGTCCGAGGAGAAACTTAAATCGCGGTGGTTAGAGGGAGAGGTAAATCCCAATATTCTTTGTCCTCAAATTCACATTTAATACTTTATTTCCGAGCGTCCATCAAAACTTTTTTAAGGTCCTAAAAAACAACCAGGTTTGAACAGCACTTTGAATCCCGAAAGCCAAGGAAGCTGCAATTGCAGCTCCAATCAAAGAGTAATTAGCTATCAGTATGGGAGCAAAAACGAGAGAACCAACAAGACCGGCAGCAGCCGACCAGGCATTAAATCTGTGAAATCCTTTACCCGAAAAGTAATGAGCAAAAATGATAGTGACTATATTGAACAGGATTCCAGGCATGAGATAATATAGTGTTTCAAAAATGCGCTCCGTATTTTCGTGAAGCCAGTATTCAAACCAATTTCGAGGAACAAGAACGATAACAATCAATCCAAAAGCAGCAGCCAAAATCGAAACACGCAGATATCGGAATGTCAATTTTCGATGGGTAGCATGTGCTTCATCTTGAGAAATCGCAGCTCCCTGAATGGCCGATAAACTTTTTGCTACACTCCAAAGTGCTTCTGCTATATACATTAACACAGAAAATATTCCTGCTAAAACAGTGCCTTCCGCTGAAGATTTTTCAAGAAAAAACAAATAACTGCGTTGATTGCTCAGGTGGAAAATATTACCCATCTGAGTGTATTTCCCATATTTCCAAAGTGGTTTTGCATTTAAAAATGCTTGCGAAAGAACAGTACTCATCCAAGACTTTCTGCTGAGTATAAATCCAAAAATCATAGTGATAATGAAGCTGATATAGATTCCGCGAACAAAAGACAAATAATTGGGAACGGGGCTGTAATAGTACGAAGTATAAACAGCGATAAACGAAATACTACTTTGCACAATTAGCATCCATTGATATGCATTACTGCGATTTTGTCCCAAT
>JBDNHP010000534.1:0-1296 GCA_041688765.1 Flavobacteriales bacterium | reverse complement strand
TGGAATAAAATAAAACCGCAAAAATCTTGAAGAAATTAGCTTGCATAATTTGCCTTTTTTGGACTTATCAATCCATTGCTCAAAACTTCAACTTCGATGTTTTTAAAGTGGTGCAAAATGGACTTGATTCCACCTTAGACTGGAAGTATGGTACTGATTCAGATGGGAAATTACTTTGGGAAATGCATGCCGATGGTGAAGAATTGCACTATGAATATTCTGATAGTCTCATTATATCTGCTAAACAATGTTTTAAGAGGGATTCATGCTTTATGTACCGCTATCTTTACGAAGATGGTCGCGAAATATTGAAATATATGGTAGAAAAACCTGCATTTTTTGACACCATTCCATTCAAAATTACTTGGAGAACTGAATATCATGATACCTTAAGCAAAACCTGCTATTTCGAACAAAGTGGATACGAGCCCTTAGATGAGAAAATGCATTATAGAATCAAGAAATTAGAGGCGGGATTAGAAGAACAAACGGGTTTTGATGAAGAA
Source organism: Flavobacteriales bacterium (assembly GCA_041688765.1). Classification (GTDB taxonomy): domain Bacteria; phylum Bacteroidota; class Bacteroidia; order Flavobacteriales_D; family Sanyastnellaceae; genus JBDNHP01. Next base: position 790 of record JBDNHP010000534.1, on the reverse strand, counting down.
GGAAAAGCTTTCTATGTAGCTACAAGAAAGATGGATGTATTTGGTCCAGTCGTAATCAATATTCGATTCATTAACACCGATCAAAATCATCATTCTGATGTAGTATTGCGGCGATATCCTTCCAAGCAATATGAGTGATTATTTATTCCGGTTTAAACAATTCAGTGTGGCTCAAGATCGTTGCGCCATGAAAATAGGAATGGATGCTTGTGTATTTGGCTCTTGGTTTAAGGCTGGTAATCACATTCTTGATGTAGGCACTGGCACTGGAATTCTTTCCTTAATGGCTGCCCAACGGTTTCCTGATGCATTAATAACTGCTGTTGAAATTGACGTTGCTGCTTTTTCTCAAGCATCGGAGAATTTCCGCCATTCCCCTTGGAGTTCCAGATTGAAAACCATACACACTTCATTTCTGAATGTGGAAGAAAATGCACATTTTGATCATATCATATCTAATCCGCCCTATTTTAATAATGCTATTAAATCTCAGCAAGAGCAACGTGATCTGGCTAGGCATGATGAAAGTCTTTCAATTGAGGGGCTTATTGTAAAAGCAAAAAGCTTACTGAAATCGAATGGGAAATTATCAGTTATTTTTCCTTCAGACGATAAGCGATTACCACAATCAGCTTTGGATCAGGGATTTTTTGTTCGGCGAAAATGTCAGTTGATTCCAACTCGTAGCAAGCCGGTATTGAGAAACATGTGGGAATTCGGACTGAATCCAAGCGAATTGGAATTGTCGGATTTGATTATTGAACAGGAGGGAAGCAGGCGATTAACTTTA
>JBDNHP010000533.1:0-9486 GCA_041688765.1 Flavobacteriales bacterium | reverse complement strand
TTGTGCATAGTTACAACTTATCAATTAGTCAAAATTCTATAGATGTTAGTAGTCTTTCTTCTGGACTCTATATAATGTCGGATGGTACTCGAAGTGCTTATTTTATCAAGATCTCCGAAGAATGATCAATCATCTTGCAAGGCAGCTTAGAACTCTATACCTTTAGCATATCAAGCAGGCATCATGAAAGGTCTTTTCAAATTTCTCTTTTACACCACTATTGTTCTCATTGTAATATTCATAGCCGGCTATTTGTGGCTGTATAGTACATCTCCGGATTATTCGGGAAGCAAGAAAATAAAAAATCTAAGCGCAGAAGTGAGTGTGAATTTCGATAGTTATGGAGTTCCACATATCAAGACTAGCAATGGACTAGATGCATACAGGGTACTTGGGTATTTACATGCCTCTGAACGGCAATTTCAAATGGAACTTTTGCGCAGAGCCGGAAGTGGCCAACTTTCAGAATTGCTTGGGAAAGATTTGATTGAAGCCGATATTATGTTTCATACCATGGGTTTGCCTGCCTACGCTGATCAAAGTGCTGAGCTTTTTAGAAACAGAACAGATCAAAAAATACTCGATGAAATAAATGCTTACCTAGACGGTATAAATCAAAGTCTCGCTAATGAAGCGCGATGCCTTGAATTTATGCTTCTTGGCTACAAACCCGAGCCTTACACACTTGAAAACCTCTTCCATTCTGCCGGATACATGGCTTTCTCCTTTGCCTTGGGCCAAAGAACCGACCCTTTAGCCGAATGGATTGGAAGGGAATTGGGACCGCAATATTTAGTGAATACAGGATTAGAATACTTTGAAGGCGAAAAAATTAACGATTGGCTACCTGCCATTTCAACTAATACCATAACAGATGCCTCGTTGATTTCCATGAACATGAAGAAAATTCAAGATCTTCTTCCTATGCCGGGCTTTGAAGCGAGCAATAGTTGGGCAGTTTCAGGTAAAAAGAGCCGAAATGGGAAACCGATTTTGTGTAATGATACCCACATCAAACATGGAGTTCCCAACACATGGTACGAAGCTCAAATAAGCTGTGATGAATTCAGTATTTACGGTAATTTTCTTCCAGGCATTCCTTACTGCTTAATTGGTCATTCAGGGCATCACGCATGGGGCATCACCATGCTGGAGAATGATGATCTTGATTTCTATATTGAGACTATCTCTAAGGATGGAACTACTTATGAATATAATGATTCTTTATATAATCTCCATTCTCATTCTCATATTTTAAAAATAAAAGATCATTCTGATACGGTGATTAACTGGAAAAGTACTTCTCATGGACCATTAGTGACCAACGTATTTATGCCTGCAGAAGAAGGGAGATCCATTAGTATGTGGTGGGATTATACGAAATCTGAGAACTTTTTGCTAGAAGCAATTCGTAAATTGAACTTTGCGAAAGACATCAGGGAATTTGAAAGTGGATTGAGCCTAATTCACAGTCCAGGATTAAATGTGCAATACGCAGACACCGATGATCATATAGCTTGGTGGGCGGTTGCCAAACTTTTAAAAAGACCTGCACACATAAACAGTATGCTCTTTATTGAAGGCAACAATCCCAGCAATGAACCATTGGGTTACTATCTTTTTGAGGAAAATCCAAGAATAATTGATCCCGAACGCGGCTATATTTACAGTGCAAACGAGCAACCGGGAATGTTGAGGGATTCTACTATGTATCCAGGATATTACAAATCCGGCAATCGATCCTATAGAATTCATGAATTATTGGAAATTAGGGATGATTGGAATGGGGAATTGATGAAAGCTGCCATAAGCGATGTTATTTCTCCTGTAGATGCCTGTATAGGCTATGATATGGCTGAAATCATTAAAAAAGATCTCAAGGAAGAAGAACTCCGTTATTTGGAAATCCTGCTCCGCTGGGATGGAAGCCATGAACAAATGGAAAGCGCTCCAATTATTTATTATAAATGGATTTATCATTTTCTTCGTCAAGGGATGATGGATGAATTGGGCGAAGAGCGATTTTCAAACTTTTTGACTACACATTGGATGTTGCGCTCTCTGCCGCCATTGATCAATAATCCGGAATCAGCATGGTGGGATGACATAAGCACCGAACAAAAAGAAAATCAAAAAGACATTTTACTCCATTCCTTCAGAACCAGCATAGAAGAATTGGAAGCGCAATTGGGCCAAGATTTGGAAGAATGGCAATGGGGCTCAGTTCGTCATCTTTTAATAGAGCATCCAATGGGGAAAATTGCTCCCCTTGGCATGCTATTCAACGTTGGACCGGAAAAAATTAAAGGCTCGGGCGAAACAATTGCTGCAAGCGGATTTGCGTTAAATGCTAGTGGCTTTTATGAGGTGCATGGTGGTTCACAAATGAGAATTGTTCATGACTTGATTCATCCCGACAGTTCTTGGAGTATCATGCCTTTAGGTCAATCCGGGCACCCTATGAGTCCACACTTCAGTGATCAGTTCAGGGAATACTGCAGTTTCAAATTTCGTCAATGCAGATATCAACTCACTGACAGTAAAGACATTAACTCAACTCTAAAATTTAAATCAGAATAGTTTTTGTGCATGATTTTTTTGTAACTTCGTGAGGCAAAGATTATTTGGACCTTGTCCCGGAACATTGCGTTAAATGGCTATTCATGAAACGCATATTGTCTTTTTGTATACTATTAATCAATTATCCCGGCTTTTTGTCTGCACAGACATTTAGCAATATTGCATTTGATATAGGGGTATATCATCAATACACCGGCGAGAATTATGGCGGGGGAATGAGTTTTTATGATTGGAACAAAGATGGTTGGGATGACTTAACCCTGGTCAATTCTGGTGGAGCTCCTGATTTTTATTTGAACACCGGTGGCACTTTTGAACATATTGATCCTTTCATTTCATTAAGTGGTCAAACGAAAGCTCTTTTCTGGGTGGACTATGACAATGACGGTGATCCAGATATTAGCGTTACATCATTCGAACTGCCCTTCCAGCTCTTTAACAATGATGGGGATTTCAATTTTACCGAAATCTCAGATATTGCGCAAATACCTGACTATGAGCATGAAACATTTAGTCATAGTTGGGGTGATTATGACAATGATGGCTTTCTTGATGTATATATTGCCAATTACAATTTTTTTGATGGTGTAACCAATTATATGTTCCGCAATAAGGGCGATGGCACTTTTGAAGACGTTACAACAATCACCAACACAAGCAATAACGCAAATTTCTCATTTCAAGGGGTATTCATAGATTATAATGATGATGGCTGGAATGACTTATTTGTTATTAATGACAGAGCTAATTCCAAAAATTTCATGTACCAAAACTTCAGTGGAGTATTTACTGATGTGAGTCCTCAAACCAATTTGGCTCAAAACATTTATTCCATGTCTAATAGCTGGTGCGACTATGACAATGACGGGGATTTTGATGTTTACATAGCAAATAACATTGGCAATCTATTGCATCGAAACGACAATAGTTTTTTTCCTAACGTTGCACAGTCAGCCGGGGTCTATTTAGGAGATTTTTCTTGGGCTTCAACATGGGTAGATTATAATAATGACGGTTGGAAAGACCTTTATGTTTGCGTAACTCCATTTTGGTTAAATCCAGGACAAAACAGGTTTTTCGTTAATAATGGTGACGGGACATTCGCTGATGGCACTGACCTTGGATTTACTGGAAGTCATAAATGGTCTCACAACAATGTACGAGGCGATTTTAATAATGACGGGGCCTATGATATTGCTGTAAGCAATTCATATCCCAGTTCATCTGATTTCTGGCTTAATTCGGGAAATGATAATAATTATGTTAAAATTACATTGGAAGGTGTTTTAAGTAACAAGGATGCGATTGGTTCTAAAATAAGAACTTATACTGGCGATTTACATCAATTAGATTGTATGTTCGCAGGTGAAGGCTATATGAGTCAGCATTCGCAACACTTGATCATCGGATTGGGCCAAGCAGAAGTTCTGGATTCATTAGTTATCACTTGGCCCTTAGGATTAACTGAAACATATTATAATTTACCTGTTAATCAAAACTACAACATTACAGAAGGCGGGAGTTTCCCTCAACCTATGGTAGAAACCAATACCATTTACATGTGTGAGGGGGGCTATTACGAAAGTAATCCGGGTGATTTCGAAAGCTATCTATGGTCTGATGGCTCTTCTGAACCGAGCTTGATTATTGATTCTCCGGGCACCTATTTTGTTACTGTAACTAACGAATTCGGATTTACTTACATTTCAGATACTATTTTCGTACTGGAGCCGGAAGTTCCGCAATTGAGCAGTTCCTTTCAAAACCCCACTTGTGCCGGAGGAAGCGATGGATGGGCAGAAATCAATTTGCCTGAATTACCGTATTTGTACACCATCACTTGGGAAAACGGATCAAATGAAAATTTGATCACAGAACTCAGTGCAGGACTTTATAACTACACTTTAAATTATTCGGATGCTTGTGAAATAAGTGGATCGGTTGAATTGGTTAATGCGCTTGAAATTCAATCTACTGTGGAATCAAGTAATTCTTCATGTTTTGGGGCTAACAATGGAATAGCATTGTTTACAAATTCAAATGGTACCGGAATTGCTCAAATCTTGATTGATGGAATTGAAAGTCCTAATCCAACCGAATACCTCGCACCGGGAATTTATGAGTATGTGCTAATTGATGAACAGGGATGTGAAGATAATGGATCTTTTTCCATTACTGAACCAGAAGAACTATCCATTTCATTGAGCACTATTGACGCTAACGAAATTTCAAATGGATCAGCCGAAATCATTGTTAGTGGTGGATTTGGTGAATATGTAATTGCCTGGAGCACTGAAGAAACAGGCTTTATGATTGACGATTTAACTGCGGGCATCTACGACGTTTTAGTGACTGATGAAAATGGATGTACAGCAAATATGGCGTTTGAAATTGAATTTATACAGTCTGTGATCGGCGAAAAAGAATCTGATTTTACAGTGTCGCCAAATCCCGGCAATGGATTTTGCTTTTTATCATTCAACCACAAGCATAAAGGAACACTCCAAGCTCTTGTTTACAATTCCAATGGATCATTAGTGAAAGAAATTCAATTTAATGCTGAAAACGGCAGGGCAGTTTTGGATATTAAATCATTGTCTGCTGACACCTATCATATTCACATCATTGATATAGGGATAGTATTTACATACATCAAAACCAACTAAATCATGATCTTGAGAGCTACATGCATTCTTGCTCTGAGTCTCAGCTTCACTGCTACCGCACAAACATTTACCAATATTACGGCAGACCAAGGAATTGCAGTTCTAAACAATTTCCCCGTTTCAGGAGTTGCCATTTCATTTTACGATTTTGATAAAGATGGTTGGGATGATCTTAGTTTTGGGACATTAAATCAACAATTAAAATTTTATCGAAATAATGAAGGAGATTTTGAACCAGTTACTTTTCCCGGAATAGATGGGTTTGGTGATTGTAAAATGGTTTGTTGGGTTGATTATGATAATGATGGTGATGCTGATTTATTTGTGAGCTACAACGGCTTACCTGTTCGGTTGTATAGAAATAACGGCGATATGACTTTTGTTAATGTGGCAGCCGGAAGCGGTATCGAACAAATTAATGTTGTCAATTGGGGATCTTGTTGGGCAGATTACAATCGAGATGGCTTTTTAGATTTATATATATGCAAAAAATACGACAACGGAAATTTCCTAACAGAATATAATAAACTTAATAGATTGTATTTAAATGATGGGGATGGTACATTCACCGATATGACCACTTATGCCGCGGTTGGTGATAGTTTAGGTATTTCATTTCAATCCATTTTTTGGGATTATGACAATGACATGTGGCCCGATATATATGTCGTAAACGATAAGTGGTTTCGAAATGGAAGTTATCGCAATAATGGAAACGGCACTTTCACAGACACTGGCCCTGCCAATGGACTTGATTTGCTAATGGACGCAATGTGCGCTGCAGCTGGTGATTATGATAATGATGGTGATGAGGATATGTATATCACCAATACACCGGGATTAAATGAATATGAGGGGAATGTATTACTCAATAATGATAATGGTAATTTTACAAATGTTGCAGCAGCAGCAGGCGTTCAAGTTGTAAATATTTGTTGGGGTACAACTTGGTTTGATTACGATAATGATGGCTGGTTGGATTTCTACGTAGCTACCAATCAAGGCTTGTTCAATCCACCTAACAATAAAGTTTACAGGAATAATGGGAATGGTACTTTTAACGATGTGAGCGGTCCGGTTGGAATGTTGAATGATGTTGCTCCAAGTTATTCCAATTGCACGGGTGATATTAATAATGATGGTTATCCTGATTTAGCTGCAAATAACTCCATACCATACAATTCAGCGGTTTTCTTGAGTTCTGGAGGGAACAATAACTACTTCAAATTCTCGGTAGAAGGCGTAATCAGCAATAAAGATGGAATTGGCACAAAGGCTTTTTGTTACGCCAATGAAATGATGCAATCTCGCGTTTTCTATTGCGGCGAAAACTATATGTCGCAGAATTCGCAACGTGAGATTTTCGGACTTGGTAATGCCGATTTTGTTGATAGTCTTATTCTTTTTTGGCCTAGCGGTCACATCGACAGGCATTATGATTTAAGTTCAAATCAGAATCTACATTTTATAGAAGGTTCTAGTTTACAAATCAGCACTAATATTAGCGGAAGTATTGGGATTTGCGAAGGCGATTCCCTTATTGTTTATGCTTCAGAAGCTGACAATTATCTTTGGAATAATGATTCTTCCTCTGATTCACTGCTGATTACAGAACCCGGATTTTATGTGGTTGCAACAACGAATGGACTCGGACTCACAGCAAGTTCTGACACGCTTGAAGTTTATTATTACCCTAATCCTGAAATTCAAACTCAAAGCAATCCACCTTCATGTCATGACACTTTTGACGCCTCCATAGAATTGAGCAATTTGAGTCCTGTTGCCATAGTAAATGTGATTTGGAATGGAATCAGTGGCGAATCTGAGCTGAGTAATATTGCAGCAGGACTTTATAGCTATGAAGCCACGGATGCCAATGGATGCAGCGCTTCCGGCGAAGCAAATGTTATTGCTCCTCCTCAACTTACAGTAGAAAGCGGAGTTACAGACAATTTATGTTATGGAGATTTGAACGGTTCTGCTTTTGTGAGCAATACAGCGGGCACTGGAATTGACAGTGTTATTTGGGATAATAATATGCAAGGTGAGTTTATAGAAGATTTAGCTGCCGGAACATACCAGTTTATTTTGGTTGATTTGAATGGCTGTGCCATTTCATCTGAAGTTATTGTAAATGAACCTGATGAATTAATTGCCACTGCAATTACTACTGATGCTATAATTGATGTTATGGGAGGAACTGCTACGGCAGATGTAATGGGAGGAACTCCGCCTTATATTTTCGATTGGTCGGTCGGAAGTAATGAGGAAATGATATCGGATCTAGTTCAAGGAGCTTATGGTCTCGCCATAGTAGATGCTAACGGATGTGAACTTGATCTGATTTGTTTTATTGATGAAGTCACATCGATAATTGATCAAAAACAAAACTTGCCACAAGTTTGGCCTAATCCATTCAGTAATCAAATTAATTTAAGCGCAGTAGAAATAGGTTCCGATCTAACAATCATCAATGCCCTAGGAGAAATTGTTTTCGCGAAAAAAGCAGATGAAATTAATTTAATAATTGATGCTTCTAATCTACCATCGGGCATGTATGTATTAAGGCTTTCTTCAGAGGATGATAGAAAATGGCTGCTGGTTAAGTAGATTGTTTCCACTGAATTAAATTCCGAATTGGAAGGATGGACCTCACTTCTACTCATTCCAAAACCTTTTCTTCCATTTAACGTAAAGTGTGATAAAACACACGGGCATATTGCTATACGCGTTGTACATTTACATCGAAGACTATTAAATTATGTACCATTACTACCCTATCTTTAAAGGATATAAAACTATTATTCTTGTTACTTTTCTCTTTCTTTCAGTTGGAAAGCTAAAATCACAATCCTATACTAATATTGCCTTTGACCAAGGAATTAATGTGGTAAATGTTTTTCCCACACTAGGAGTTGCGATAAGTTTCCATGACTTTGATCGAGATGGCTGGGATGATTTGACTTTTGGAACTAAAAACGCAGTCTTAAAGTTCTACCGGAATAATCAAGGTGTTTTTGAACCTTACTTCCCATCTGGAATTGATGCCGTTGGCGAATGCAAAATGGTGGTTTGGGTAGACTATGATAATGACGGAGATTCGGATCTTTATGTGAGCTATTCTCTTCAGCCCATGAAATTGTACAGGAATGATGGGAATATGACTTTTTCCGAAGTTAGTTCAGATAGTGGCTTAGAACAATTGGAAACAGCCAATTGGGGATCCTCTTGGGGTGATTACAATAGAGACGGACATCTCGATCTTTATTTATGTAAATATTACATTAGCGGTGATTATCTTACAGAATACGAAAAACTGAATCGTCTTTATTTAAATGATGGAGATGGAACTTTTAGCGATGTTACAATGGCAGCAGGAGTTTCAGATAGTATCGGAATGTCGCTTCAATCCATTTTCTGGGATTATGACAATGACATGTGGCCGGATTTATATGTTGTAAACGATGAATTTTTCGCCAATGGAATATATCGCAACAATGGAGATGGAACATTTAGTGATAGCGGAGCTGAAACCAATCTTGAAATCACCATGGATGCCATGTCAGCTTCTGCTGCAGATTTTGACAATGATGGAGATGAAGATATGTACATTTCCAATACGCCAAATGCAGGTGGTTATCCTGGAAATGTATTACTCCAAAACGATAATGGCGTTTTTACGGATATAACAGCATCAGCCGGTGCGGAAGTCTATAACATCTGCTGGGGAATCACCTGGTTCGACTATGACAATGACGGTTGGTTAGACTTTTATGTTGCTACTAATCAAGGCTTGCAAAATCCACCGAACAATAAGATTTTTAGAAATAATGGCAATGGAACTTTCAATGATGTTTCAGGCCCTACAGGAATGCAGGCCGATGTAGCGACTAGTTATACCAATTGCACAGGTGATATCAATAATGATGGATATCCTGATCTTGCTGCTAATAACTCATTACCATATCCTTCTGCTGTTTTCTTGAGCTCAGGAGGAAGTAAAAATTATCTGAAATTTTCGGTGCAGGGTGTAGTTAGTAATTGGGATGGAATTGGAGCTAAAGCATATTGTTATATCGCTGAAACCCTGCAATCAAGGGTATTCTATTGTGGTGAGGGTTATATGGCACAGAACTCTCAGCGCGAAATATTTGGCATGAATGAGGCTGAAATCATGGATAGTTTAATCTTGTATTGGCCAAGTGGACACATAGACAAATACTACAATATAGAGGCTAAT
>JBDNHP010000532.1:0-7173 GCA_041688765.1 Flavobacteriales bacterium | reverse complement strand
TTAATGCTCTCCACATAAGGTATCATTTCCCAATTTCTTTCTTTCATGCGATTGTAAAGCCAGGGATCTATGGTGTTTTTCATATACGATCCAATTACAGGGCCTGCCTTATCGGGCTGTGTAGAAATCATAGTCATGGTGTATTGATAGTCGGCCCCATTGGAGGTATGGGTATCTACAAATAGATGGGGATTGAGGCGGCTAAACATCTGATTAAAAGCTCGGGCATTTTGCGAATCGCATTTTATAAAATCGCGGTTAAGATCGAGGTTGCGCTCATTTCCTCTAAAACCGTATTGTTCCGGTCCGTTTTGATTGGCCCTGCTGCAACATCCTCTGTTTAATGCTCCTCCAATATTGTACATGGGCAAAATGCATACTACTGCACTATCAAGCAAATGGGCATATTTAGATTGTGGATCCAGTAATAATTGGCAGAGTGCTATGGAGGCATCAACCCCGCAAGGTTCGCCGGGATGTATGGCGTTATTTACCAACAAAATAGGTTTATCCTGCATGGCTAATTGATCCCATTCTAATGTCCCGTTTTTATTGATAACAAAGAGATGCAAAGGTTTACCTCCATCGCTGTAGCCAATTTCATGAAGTTTGGTTTGGGGATGCATTTTGGCCAAATTGCGGTAGGTATCTACTGTTTCTTGCCAGGTTGGCGTTGTATTTCCTCTAAAATATCGCTCTTCATTTTGGGCCACAGCATTTGCAATCAGAAGAGTAAATAGTATAAGCAGGTATGTTCTCATGGCATGAAGTTCTAAATCTTTTGGGCAAGTACAAAAATAATTATGATCTTTGAGCAAATAGAATTTTGTAGAATAGGATGGCAGAATTTGAACTTAGTCCCCCAAATAAGGTAGAGCCCAACCGTGGAAAGGTGCTTATAGCAGAGCCCTTTCTTGATGATCCGTATTTTAAAAGGATGGTTATTTTGCTGTGTGAGCACAACGAGGAAGGCTCCTTTGGCTTTGTTTTAAATAATTATATAGACGTAGGTTTAGATAAAATTATAGACGATATGCCTCCCTTTAATACTCATGTAAGCATTGGTGGACCGGTAAAAAACTCCAATCTTTATTATTTGCATACCCTAGGGGAGTTTATTGAGGATAGCATTGAGGTGATGGGTGGGGTGTATATGGGTGGCAATTTTGAAATTCTGAAAGAGAAGCTTCGCAAAGGCTTGATTAAAAAAAATGAGCTGCGTTTTTTTGTTGGCTATTCTGGATGGTCTGCTGATCAGTTGGAGCAGGAAATGCTGAGCAAATCGTGGTATGTTACCAGTTTAGGGCAGGATTTAATTATGAACACGGAGATTCGCGATTTGTGGCGAAAGGTAATTAGGATGATGGGCAAGCCATTTGAGCATTTGGCCAATTTACCGGAAGATCCATCCTTGAATTGAAATGGTGTTTTTAAAATTCTTAAGCTTGGAGGGGATTTTGGGAGATTGGCGCAAATTTACTATGGCTGTAAAAATCATGCTTCAGGGTTTTTCCTCAGATTGCGCAGATTAGCGCAGAAGTAAATGTTATAAATCTGCTTCATCCAATGAATTTAGAATGGCATTTTCCTTTTCTGATCTGCGTGACATTCTAAAGGCAGGCATTATAGAACGCAGATATAACAGATTTGGCGGATTTACGCGGATTAGATTGGAGATAATTTGATTATTCCACTTTCGATTATCATCTTTAAACGGATTAGATTGGAGATGGTTGATTGTTCTGTAATCCATCAACATTTTTAATCGGATTAGATCTGCGATTATCTGCGCTATCTGCGCGCCATAAATAGGACCGGTAAAGAGAACGAAGATTGGGGAGTTTGATATTTGAAATAGAATTATAAAATACTATTATTTAAAAAGTCCCCAATTCAGTTTGGCAGTGTTAATTAAAGTTTCAGGATCAGATTTTAACCAATCGCCCAAGATCTCAGCATAAATATTTCTGAAATCCATGCTATAGCGCAAATCTCCTTCTTGCAAATCGCTGAGCGAAGGATGATCATTCATAACGCCGCTTTTATGGAGCGACCCTCCCAAAAGAAACAAAGGACCCGCAGTGCCATGATCGGTTCCCTTCCCCGCATTCTCCTCCACCCTGCGCCCAAATTCCGAAAATACCATCACCAAAGTACTCTCCCATTTTCCTTGAGCTTTCAAATCAGAACAAAAAGCATTCAGGGATTCGCTCAATTGACTCAAAAGTCTGTTTTGAGCGGGCGCCTGGCCTATATGAGTATCAAAGCCTGCATATTGCAAATAATACACCCGCGTGCCGGCACCGCCCGATATTAATTGAGCTACTTTATTTAATCGTTGAGACAATTTCCCTTGGGGGTACTCCGCTGCATTTCTGCCCTTTTTAAACGATTCAGAAATATGTTGAGCCGCACTCATACTGTTATGCAGCGTCATACGCAAATAATCAGGAAGCTCTTGATGATGCGAATCCTGATGGGCTTGATTATTTATTTTTTGCAATAATGGATCTTTGGCTATGCGCATTAATTTACCGGGATTCGAAACGGCCATTCCTCCTCCTTGAGAATGGCGGAGTGCCAAACTCAACTGATCATCCAACTCTATAGCCTGATAGGGCAGCATTAACTCATGCTCCATCCATTTGCCAATCCAGCCATCGCTTACATTGCTTAAAGCGGGTTGAGCCGTTTGCCAAATTTCAGTTGATCTGAAATGGGAACGATCCGGATTGGGATAACCTACGCCATTAAAAATACTCATCCAGCCTTGATCGTACATGTTACGAAAGCCGCTTAAAGCGGGATGAAAACCAAAATCATCTGATAAATGAATGGACTCATATTTAGTAATACCAAGCGTTGGCCTAAGTCTATAATACTCATCATTGCTAATTGGAATAATGGTATTAAGTCCATCATTACCACCTTGCAAATGAATTACCACTAATCTTCTTTCATCATGTTCTGCATTTATTCCATGGGCTGAAAGTTTAATAAAATTGGGCAAAAACATGCCCGCAGTTATTACTGATGATGTTTGAAGAAAGCTGCGTCGTTTCATTGTTAAGCCAATTGAAATTCAGGTAAAACCATAACGTTTAACACCATCATTTTGATGCGTTCAACCTTGCTAATACCGGTAGTATTGAGTTTAACAAAGTCGATAGGAGCATTTGTGGCCCGGTGCAGTATTAGCGATTCGTAAATTTGCAGCGGCAATTCATCATCCGAATAAATAAGAAAAGATTCATTTAAATATTTCCAATCAGAAGTCATTTTCAAGCTAAAATCTTCACGCGTTGTTATTGCTTTTTCCGACTCTTCGAAAGTTACTTTTGAACTCAACATTAATCGTTCATCAGAAAAAAATGCCAGAGGTAATTTCATTCTAACAAGCAGTGATGATGCATCTATCCAGTATTTACCGCCCGGCCATCCGGCAACGTTGGGAGGAAAAAACAACACCTGTCCGAGCGATTCTTGCAATTTCAAAATAGCTTCCTTGTTCTGCGTTTTAATATTAACTAATTTCATAAATTGAACCAATAGCTCCACCGGAGATTTGATTTTTGCAGCGATATTTTTTTCATCAAAAAACCAGGAACTCGAAAAAATAAGCAGCATTAAATGCCTGATATCGTAATTGCTCGCTCTAAATTCATCGGCTAAGGCATTAACAATGGCCTTATCTACTTCCGTGTCATTTACAAAAAAGCGGTACATTTTTTCGCATAAAAATTGGGCACAGGCCTTTTGTTTCAGAATGACATCCAAAAGACCTTCCCCATCAAAATCACCTTCTTGGCCTAAGAATGATTTATGTCCAAAATCATGTTGATCGGCATTAAATTCAAAATCACCTCTTTTATCTAATTGCCAACCGGTAAATGCTCTTGCCGCTTCTTTAATATCATGTTCGGTGTAATTTCCGGGACCCAACGTAAACAATTCCATGAGCTCACGCGCAAAATTTTCATTCGGTTTAGCTTTTAAATTCTGCTGATTATTGAGAAAGAGAATCATTGCCGGATCCTTGGCCATGGCGAGAAGAATATCTTTGAAATTTCCAAGTGCATGTTGCCGAAGCGTATTATTCTGAATTTGCATTAAGTAGGCAAATGGCACATTGCAGGCAAAATGATCATGCCAAAACAGGGTCATTTTTTCGCGAAGAATCTCTTCGGTTATCGACATACGTTTAATCCAAGCGAGATTTAATTCGCGCAGTTCTTGTCTGGATTTTAAAATAAGTTTAACTGTTCTAAATGAGCTTACTTCTGCTTTTGCCGGACGAGGATCGCTCAGATATTGGAGGTTTTTGGGCGATTTCAGCAATTTGAAAACTCGGGCTATGGCATCCTCTTTCGACTTACCTTTTAGTCTTTCCAGCTCCAGGGGATGAATTCCAAATCCCGCCCTGGAATACAAATGCGCTATACGTCTGAGTTCTTCATTCATATTTCCGAAAAGACAATTTTTATACCATCATGCTTCAATAGAAACCCTATAGCCGGCATGACTTCTGATGTTTAACACTCTGCCCTCATCCAAAATAAGGTATTGAGCTTTAATGCCCATCAACTTACCATGGACTTCCTTTTGGGCATCAAGTTTAATGCTGTTCACTTTTTCGGGATACGCTAAAACTGGAAATGGGATATCCAATTGCTGTGGATCGGAAATCAAATATTTTCTCAAATCTTCACTGAGAAAAGGAATGATATTTAGGAGTTCATCCGCCAAACTGCGCTCATTTGTTTTAACATTCTTCAGCATATTTCTCCAATTTGTTTTATCAGAAATATGCTTGGCAAGCTCCACTTCTACTAATCCTGCGAGTTGTCGGTATGGCGTTTCGGCAAATGCTATAGCTTGCGAAGCCCCCTGATCAATCCACCTGCTCGGAATATTAACCGTTCGTGTAACACCCACTTTAATGCCTGCCGTGAGGGAGAGATACACATAATGGGGTTTATTGTGATGCTCTTGCTCCCAATCGAAATCGCGCAAGGCAATTCCCTCATGAATTCTGCTCAATTCAGGTCTGAAAATACTTTCAGCAGCGAGGGGTGATTTTTGAAAAGCATCAAAACTCAAACCCTCTCCAAAAGCTTTTTTAATTTTTTTTCCGGTAACGATGCAGTGAATGGCATCTTGGAAATTGATTTTTATGGTAGAACCAATGAGATCATTCATTGGTATTTCGTCGGCCTTTTGGAGTATATCATACAGTGGCAGAGCGTACTGCGCATCACCATCCAACCATGTGCGCATTTTTCTGAGGTTTCCTTCCCATTTCATGAAGGGAAATTACATACAATTTCGTGATACCTATTGCTTTTGAATGTCGAACTTTGCAGCATAGTAATAATAGAATCGAAATGAACACCATCAGCACCCCCAAAGAAAGTACAGCGTTCCTTCAACAAGGAATGCCTGGAGCTATGAGTTATAGAGAGTACCGGGAAAGTATTTCTGTGCTTCATGAAAAGGGAAAAACTACGGGTCCGCCAGCATTTGACAAATACTTGGATTACAGTCAAATGAACGAAACCCGCATGAAGCGAATAGACAAAACCTTAGTGTTGGAAGAGCCCTTGAAAGCGGTATTAGACCAATTAGAATCAGGGCAAACCTGGTTATTAATTACCGCATCTTGGTGCGGTGATGCGGGGCAAAGTGTGCCGGTAATTGCAAAAATGGCAGAATACCTGGGCGATAAAGTTAATTTGAGATTGATTCTTCGGGATGCTCATGCAGAAATTATGCAACATTATCTCACAGACGGAGGAAACAGCATTCCAAAGTTGATCGTTTTTAGTGGAGATAATGAGCAATTATTCACTTGGGGTCCACGTCCAGCAGAGATTCAGGCGAAAGTAATTGCCTACAAGCATGAGCCGGAGCCTAAAAAGCCTTACACAGCATTTTTAGAAGAGGTGCAATTATGGTACGCACACGATAAAACTCAATCGATTCAAAGAGAAATGATAGAAGTTTTTAAAAAGCCGTCGTTATAAATTCCGGATTGCAAATGAAGATCGCGCTTATTTATTTTATAACTTAGGCACGTTGTTTCGAATTTATAACCAAAAACTTAAACCATGAAAAGAACATTACTTTTCTCTTTACCTATTGCTCTATCATTTACTGCTGTTGCTCAAACAGTAGTGTTTGAAGACAATTTTGATTCCTATAATGTTGGAGGATTTTTAGCTTCACAAAGCGGAAACTGGACTACCTGGACAGGACAGCCCGGCGGCGCTGAAGACGCTACTGTTTCTTCTGCATTTGCATCGAGTGGTGCTAATTCTATTTTCATCGAAAACGATGGAGTTGACCTCATTAAAGAAATTGGACCCTTTACTAGCGGCAAGTACGATGTAAAATTCAAGATGTACATTCCGGCTGGCAATGGTGGCTATTTTAACTTGCTACATGATTGGGGCTTAGATGCAACGTATGAGTGGGCTGTTGACGTATTTTTTAGTTCTACCGGCGCCATTACATGGGTTGCGGCAGGCGTAGATGGTGGCGGAGCTACTTTTACTTCTAACACTTGGTTCGATGTTCAAATCACTGCTGATATGGATTCAGATCAAGGCACATTGTACATTGCTGGTGAGAGCATTCACAGTTGGGTATGGTCTATTGACAATGCTGATGCTGGTGTTGGATTGAATCAATTACAAGCTATTGATTTCTATGGTACTCAGCCTGCTGGCAGCGGACCCGGCAATTACTATATTGATGATTTCCAGATTTTAGAATCTACTTCTGTTTCTGTAAACGAAAATGTTGCAAGTTCAATGGCGGTTTACCCAAATCCTGCAAATGATCGTGTATTTGTTCAAACTAATGGAACAAATACTTCAGCAAACATATTTGATCTAAGCGGTAAGCTGGTTTACAGCATCACCCTTAATGATACCCAAAACTGGATTTCTGTAGCAGGGCTTAATGAAGGACTTTATTTCGTTGAATTGCTTTCAGAAGGCACTAGCAAAGTGCATCGTTTGGTGGTTAATCACTAACATTATTCGTACAAAATATAAAAAGGCTGTCTCGAAAGAGATGGCCTTTTTTTGTGGCGTAAATTTGGGCATGTAGAGACGCAATTTATTGCGTCTCCAAATGAAAACGAAATGATGCACATCAATTGGAAGAATT
>JBDNHP010000531.1:0-1633 GCA_041688765.1 Flavobacteriales bacterium | reverse complement strand
GTGTATATTGCTTTCATAATCGGTATTTATTAGAGTGAAGTTAAGTACTTTGCATCAATAGTCTCAGACTTTTAAGACTATTTAGGAGCAATTATTGCACAGCCAAACATTATAATGACCCAAAAATCGATTGAAAAAGCGCTCGAAATTATTGCTGTAATTTCTGGTCTTCTATACGCTTGGCTTTATTTAAATAATGAATCCATTTGCTGGTATTTTGCCTTCATCGGAGCTGCCATTTTTACATGGCTTTGTTATAAAAGGAATATACTAGCTGAAGCAGGTCTTCAAGTTTTTTACATGGTAATGGCCATTTACGGTTTTTTAAAAACGAACATTGTTTGGCAAGAAGATTTTTGGTCTTTGCAAAACCATTTTTTGCTCTTAGGGTCGAGTATTGCTGGCACCATTTTGCTTTCATTTATTCTGAAACAAAAAACGCAATCCGCTCTTCCACTAACCGATTCTTTCACCACCGTCTTTGCAATTTCAGGAACCCTGTTAATGGTTAATATGGTTCATATTAATTGGGCCTATTGGATTGCCGTTGATGCCATATCCATTTATCTTTACTACAAAAGAGGGATGAAATTTGGCGCCTTTTTATTTTTAATCTACCTCATTATGGCAATTGACGGATTTTTCAAACTCCAATTTTTTTATTAGCTAGAAACAAGCATTATTTTTGTCAATCAATTTCGAATCTTTTGATAAGCATTGCAATAACCGGCCCTGAATGTAGCGGCAAAACAAGTCTGGCTAAAGAACTCTCCACATTCTTTGGCTCTGCTTTGGTTGTAGAATATTCACGAATATTTCTAGGGAAAATTAATCGCCCATATATGGAACATGATTTGGTTGACATTGCTCAAGGACAGCAAGATTTATTTGCAATGCAAGTACTATTAAATCCTTCGATCATTGTGAATGACACTGATATGAGTGTGATTCAAATTTGGTCTGAAGTGAAATACCATCGAATAAGCCCAGCACTTCAATCAATATTAGATTCTGCTAAACAACATCACTATTACTTGCTTTGCTACCCCGACTTACCTTGGGAGGACGATCCATTGCGAGAAAGCAAAAACGGTAGATTAGTGCTTTTTGATCTATACTTCAAGCATCTTGAAGCGAATAATTTACCCTATTCTGTTATACGGGGAATGGGCAAACAGCGAAGTGAATTAGCCATTTCTATTATTCAGGAAAAATTTGGGCTATAAAAAAACCAGAACAAATAAAATTCGTTCCGGCTTTAAAGTTCTTAGATTAATTACTTGATAGTAAATCTCACAGGAATCGTGTATTGCACACGAACATTTCTTCCTTGTTGTTTGCCCGGCTCAAAAGTTGGTAAGCTTTTAACTGCCCTTACCGCTTCGTCATCAAGTCTTTTATCAACCCCTCGTCTTACTACAACTTTTTCAACTTTACCATCCTTACTCACTTCGAAATAGACATAAACAGTACCTTGAATTCCCGCGTCTTTGGCAATAGGCGGATACTTTGCATTTTTTTGCACCATTGTGATGATCTCACGTTGAGTGCACATATTACGTTCTTCAGGATCGGAAATACTCTTACATTGAGGCAGGGTTGGCATCTTCTCAACCACCATGAATATCTCATC
>JBDNHP010000530.1:0-4078 GCA_041688765.1 Flavobacteriales bacterium | reverse complement strand
TTTTTTTTCTTAAAAACAGAGAGGAATTAGAATTAATCGTCTTTTTCCGTTTTGTGGTCTTTTATAAGAACAATCATCATTTTTCCATCCATATCCATCATTTCGCCTTCCTTCATCATTGTTCTCTTTCCGTCTTTCGCTATACATGTTCCATCAGTCATACATTTAGTGCCGTTTTTCATGGTCATTTCCTTTTCCATTGGCATTGTTTTACCGTCCTTCATCACCAACATTTTCCCATTCAGCATCATTATATGATCTATTTTGGGATGCTGCATTTCCTTCTCTTGCATTTTATTGTGAGCAGAATCTTGCATTGCAGGACTTACCTGGGCTTCTACGGAGTAGGATAATAATGAGATTGAAACTATGATAGCAGATAAAATGATGTTTTTACTTTTCATATTTGTGGTTTTTAAATTTGTTAGAATTAATAATCGAACTCAATCCTTAAACCCTTACATCCGATTTTAGCCGCTGACATGAGGAAAGAATTATCTCTGATTTTAATAATGGACTTGCTCCACTTTTTTTGAATTCCAATCGGTTTGAAAATATTTTGCATCTTCCTCATTGCGCGGGTGTACACCCATTACAATTTTACCGTTCTTCACTCCTGATTCATAAAGTCGGGCCCTCTCTTCGGGCATTCCCGAACCAACTAGTGCTCCAATTAAACCGCCTGTAACACCCCCAAGCTCCTGCTCCAGCTAATCCGGCTGCTATCGGTCCGGCAATAACAAATCCTAAACCTGGTATTACCAAACTTGTACCGATTGCTGCAATGACTCCTATTGTAGCTCCTACCACTCCGCCAATGGCGGAACCTGTTCCTGCACCTTCCAGTGCTTTAGTGCCGACTTCAGTTTCGCCCTTTGAAAAATGTTTTTTTCTTGTTTCATCGGACATCACTAAATTAATATCCTCCTTATTATAACCTCTTTCGTGAAGTGTATTATAAGCACTTTCTGTACTTTCGCGGTCAGAAAACATTCCTGTTAACATTCTACCACGATCAGTTGCCGCATCCGCTGGCACTAGCATTTTATCATTCATTTTTTTGCTTTTTAATTGTTAATATTCCCAACTAGTGATTGGAAACTATTCTTTTCTTTTTTGTTGCTACTGGTGTTTCTGTGTCTTGTTCATCTTCATCGGCTGCTTTCACATTTATTGAATCAGAAATTTTAGAGAGTTTTTTATCTGCTGACTTCTCCTCGTTCAATGTTTCTACCAATAAAGACGCCGCTTCTGTTTCACCTAAAGCTTTTGCGAAAGCTGCAAGTGTTCCGTAAGTAGCAATTTCATAATGTTCTACTTTTTGAGCAGCCAAAATAATGCCTGCATCCCGAACAACACCTTTTTCTGTATCTTCCATTATTTCTGCAGCTTCTTTCGTAAGCCCTGCCATTGCTTCACATTTTTTTGCAACAGCTTTTTCGCCAATGGACGAAAAAACTTCCTCAAGTCGAGTCACCTGACTTTTTGTTTCTTCCAAGTGTTCGCTGAGCGCTTTCTTTAATTTTTCATCAGATGCATTTTTGATCATCTTAGGAATTGATTTTGTCAATTCCTTTTCTGCCCAATAAATGTCCTTCAGTTCGTCTACAAACAAGTCGTGAAGACCTTGTGCTACATCTGATTTAATTTTTACACCATTTGATGATGTGCCGTTTTGTGCGGATTTCATTGATCTTTGCATTATATGTTCATTAAATGAGTTGATAATTCAATGGATTAAAACTGTGCTACAAAGTTGTGAGTATTTAACAATACTCTTGTTACACAACTTTTACGAAATGTTACAACCTTCACTCTGCGTGTCAATAATTTATTTCTCTCTTGGAATACTCTTTTCAACTATAATGAATTTGAATAATAAACCGCAATTAATTCATTCTACAGAAGTATACTAAAGAAGAGGGAAAGGCCAATGTTACGCAAAAGCTACTATGTCTGCATAATATAGATCGGAGCGATACAACAGAACGCGTGCATTAGTTATAACAATTTACAAGCACTTTTCGATCCGTTTGACTCACACTTCTTTATGAATAAATCTTCTACGGAGCATAGAACTCCGTATTCTCGTGTAGCTGAAGTCTTGCGCCATTCAAGGAGTTTTATCGGTCGGAGGCTGCGGAAAACTGCCAGCGTAAGACTGAGTCCCTCTTTGGTGACAGGTTAAAGTAATTGCAATATTGACAATATGCCAGCAGCTTGTAGATTTAGTGCAAAACTGTTAATTGTGCAAAGGTACGCTCTGCCTGCATTTGCAGCAGCATAACTTGCAATTCTTCATTTGAATATGCAATTCATTTATTTTATTTATGCAATCAGTGTTTCATAACCTTATGATAGGGTTCCGCTTTTTACTTTAGCTGCAATTTCGTTAGCAGGTATTTCTCCGTAGAGGCTATCTGAATAAACTTTAGTAAACTCTGCACCAAAATATACAATCATTGAAGAATAAGATGTCCACAATAAAATAAGTACGATAGACCCCGCAGCACCATAACCTGACGCGGGATCGGCTTTGCCAAAGTATAATCCTAAAGCAGATTTACCCAAAGCAAATAACAAGGATGTGAGGAGTGCTCCGATCCAAACTGAACGCCATTTTATTTTTGTGTCAGGCAAAAATTTAAACATCATTGCAAATAAGATGGTAATAAAAACGAGAGAAAAAACTACATTAAGTATTTGAAAAACAACCAATAATGATTCTGACCAATGCTGAGACACCCAAGAACCCAAGGCTGATAACAAAGAAGATATTACAAGTGAAATGAGTAATAAAAAAGCAATGCTGATAATTAATCCGAAGGAAAATATTCTTGTTTTGAGAAATGACCAAATTCCTGATTTGGTTGTTGATACTTTAACTTCCCAAATTGCATTTAATGATTTTTGCAGTTGCACAAATACTCCTGTTGCTCCTATTAAAATTATTGCAATACCCAATATAGTTGCCCAAACTGAATCCTTGCTTTTGTTGGCTATGATTATCATGTTCTGAATCTGGTCGGCAGTATCAGATCCCATTGCTTGAGCAACCTGACTATGCAATCTACCGCTAACAGCGTCGCTACCAAAAAAATAACCCGCAATTGTCATGACCACAACTAATAGTCCAGGTAAAGAAAATATGGCATTGTAGGCAATAATTGCACTCTTATTAAAAGGGTCGCGGCCCCACCATTTTTCAAAAGTTACTTTAAATAGTTCAGATGTTTTAGAGAAATTTAATTTTTTCATTTTATACAATTAATCCATCTAATTTTCCTTATTTTTTGCTTCCCTTAACCTTTTTATCTGACTTTGTAAAAATATTTTGAAGAAATGACTTCTCTTCTGTCTGAACCTTATCCACTGAAAGAATTGTTATTTCATAATCAATGGCAGGATAAATGGCTTGCACAAATGCGTTGCGCAAAACATGTATTATAGCATACCATATTTTAATAGTGGGTTCTTCGTATTCACCTTCTATTGGAACTTTTGTTGCAACCTGTTTTTCCTTAGGATTTCTGAGTATCACACCTGCCGCACCTACCATTGATTCATATAATTTATTAAGGAAAGAATCACTTCGGTCTTCTGGACCTTTGACCTTAAGATCTTTAATTACCGGCTTAACATATCCAATAAACTTCCCATCCTTTGAAGCCACTTCGGCATATAAACCGAATGTTCCTGAATGTACATCCAAATTGGCATAGGCTTTTAAAAAATCATTCAGCTCGGGTAAGTTTGTATTTTCCAATTCTGCATTCATATCGAAAGTAGGATTATCTGTAAGCGGATCTAATTTCATTCTAAAATTCAATTTCCCCGCATAAAGATCAGCACTTGCAATAACAGTTGCAGGAATTAATGCAGTATCCTCAACACTGGAAAGGTTTTGCGCTAGAATATGTGTGTTGGTCATGGCTATGTCTACTATAGGAGTAGAGCTTGAATCAATGTATTGTATTTTGCCATTAAAAATCTCGAAACGATTTATTTTAAGCGGCATAAACGATTTGAGCAATTTACGAAAATCGCTACTGTCATTTTGAATGGCAGCCGGTTCTAC
>JBDNHP010000529.1:0-2168 GCA_041688765.1 Flavobacteriales bacterium | reverse complement strand
TCAAATCGCAGCATTCTAAAGGGCACATTAATTTTGCTAAGCTCATCGGTAATTCCGGAAATAACAGATTCATTGTAGTACTCATCCTGATCGCCAAATACGAAGTCGATATCCGTTTTTTTCAATCGGTTTAAATCACGATTAATGTCCATATCAGGAGGAATAGCCCCTGCCCACATTACCAATTGCTTTACCGCGATATTACCGCAACAAACCCATCTCATGGCCGTTGCAGCGCCCTGAGAAAATCCCAAAACAGCGATTTGTTTGTGTTCAATATTCAGCTCTCGGCATAATGTATCGAGGTAAGAAATATTGTCTTGAATATCAAACTCCCGCTCTTCTTTTGTCATCCAGGAAGCACCAACATCACCTGAGTTTCCCTTGATGTAAAATCGATGTAAAGCTTCTGGAATTAATACTGCATTTTGCTCTGATTTCAGCGATTGTAATGCTTGAGTAAAACGCTTTACATTTTGGCCATAACCATGCAAGCAAATCCATACCAAAGAGGCACTACTCACATCTCCAATCGAGAAAATGCGTGCCGTCCTATTTACACTAATAAATTGTTTGGCAGGCTCAATATCCGACATTGATATAAGTAGTATCGAATTTAGGACAGAGGATAGCATCAATTAGAAAAAGATCGCTGGTGTCTTTACTTACATTTACGAGATAATTCATTTCATATCCACCCGGTAAAAGGCAGGTAAAAGTGGTGTCAATTTGAGTTCCTACGAGGCTCAGAGGTGAGGAATTACAACATTCACATGAAAATGAAGCATTGGTATAACTGAATTCCAACAGATCATTTTCATTTTGAGGTAATTCATTAAACAAACGCGCAACCAGCCAGGCTTTCGGACTGAAACTCACTGTAGTGGTGTAAGTTGCCCCAATTTGAACGAGATCAGGATTGATTTCTATGTCTTTTTCGAAATAAAGATCCTTTCTGATTTCTAATTTATAGGCCCCCGAGTTTCCTCTCTCAAATTCAAAATTGAAATTTCCAGAAGCACTTGTTACAACAGTATTCACCGGTACAAAAGCAGAAGAAAATGTGCCATCCTTGAGGCCTTGCGTTAATAGTGTAACTCGCGCGCCAGCAACTGGTGTATTTCCTGAGCTTTCTACTACCCTGCCTTCAATTTCCAAGATATTACTCTCCTCTTTCTTACAAGAGGAAAATATTGAGATAAAGACGGCCAAAAGCAAAAAAATACGGGTGAAATGCTGGTTAAAGAGTTTGTTGTAATTGCTCATAATAGGCTAATACCTGTGTAACATATTCTGCGACTGAAGGACCTCTGCAATATCCGTGTTTAACACCTTTAATATTCACATATTTGGTTTGAGCCTTCAGCTTCATTCCTTCCTCTACGTTCGCATCCCAAACTTTGGTATTCAGCCCTTTGGAGGCTGCAATTACCTGCGCATCAAGAACGTGTCCCGGACCAATATTGTAGGATGCGAGAATAAATTTACTCCGTTCTGCCGGATCTTCAATCTTATCCTTCCAAAATTCTTGTAAAAAGCCAATATATTTAACCCCAGCAACGATGTTTGCATCTTCCGTTTGAGTAGTATCTATTCCAAATCGGGCGGCTGTTTCCGGCATTAATTGCATCAACCCGAAAGCCCCGGCCCAAGAACGGGCACTGGGATCAAATCTAGATTCATGATAGATCAAAGCTCCCAACAATCGCCAGTCCCAATCAATTAGCTTGCTCTGTTCTTTAATTGTTTTGTCCCAATTACTCAGCTTTTTGCCTTTAAGAGAAGAGAAGTCACTATTGAACCTGCCTTTTTGCTCATTAACAGCATGAAAATACTTATTTTTCAGGAACTTATTGAATTTTGTAATCTTCTTATCATCTAGCCAAGCATTGATTGCGAGCAAAAGTGAATCAGAATTGTTCCGCATAGCCAATGCAATTGATTGCGGTTCAGCCAAAACCATACTCACATCCAGATTTCGATAATAGGCGGCATTAAGCACAGCTTTATTTTCATCGCTTATGGTGTAATCAATTTCTCCATCGGCAACCATCCTAATAAGGTCTTCGGAACTAAGTTCGCCTTCGGCCATGCGGATATTAATGGCATATCCAATTTCAGATTCTATTCTTCTGATTGTAGCATTATAGCTTGAAAAATCGTGGATA
>JBDNHP010000528.1:0-3676 GCA_041688765.1 Flavobacteriales bacterium | reverse complement strand
TGAGTTCTTCTTTCAATTCAGCGGGACTCATTTTTAATAGTTTGCTGAGTGAAATATCCGGGACCAATTTAGCAAGTCGATCAGCATCGGCCAAAGGTAAATCAAGTGCCCTTGCCGTATCCCTAATCGACGACTTGGCCGCCATTGTGCCGTAGGTAATGATTTGAGCAACCTGGTTTTGGCCATATTTCTCAATAACCCACTTAATTACTTTGTCTCGCCCTCGGTCATCAAAGTCTATGTCTATGTCGGGCATGGATACCCTGTCCGGATTAAGAAAACGCTCAAAAAGCAAATCGTATTTAATTGGATCAACATTAGTGATTGCAACACAATAGGCAACCGCTGATCCTGCCGCAGAACCACGTCCGGGGCCAACCGAAACGCCCATGTTTCGTGCTTCACGGGTAAAATCCTGTACTATCAAAAAGTAACCAGGATAACCAGCTTTTTCAATGGTAGCTAATTCGAAATCAAGTCTTTCTCGAATTTCATCCGTGATTTCGCCGTATCGAATTTTGGCGCCTTCATACGTAAGATGACGGAGATAGGCGTTTTCGCCTCGTTTACCCTTGTCAGCTTCATCTTCAGGGTCTATAAATTCTGCAGGAATATCAAATTTTGGTAAGAGGATATCTTGTTCTAAACGATAAGATTCGCACTTTTCGGCAATTGCAGAAACGTTTAAAATGGCTTCTGGCAAATCGCCAAAAAGCAGCTTCATCTCTTTCGTAGTTTTGAAATAAAATTCATTGTTCGGCAGACCGAATCTGAATTCCCTTCCTTTTTTTCCGATGTATTTCTTTGGCGTTGATAGCAGTTCTCCGTCCTTTATACATAGCAAAATATCATGTGCTTCTGCATCTGCTTTTTCAACGTAATAGGTATTGTTCGCAGCAATAGGTTTAACTTGATATTTATCACAAAGCTTTAAAAGAACTTCATTTACACGTTGTTCTTCCTCCAAACCATGGCGATTAATTTCGGCATAGAAATCGTCAGAAAAATGTGTTTTCCACCAAAGAAAAGCCTCTTCCGCCTGAGTATCACCTACATTCAAAATTAAAGAAGGAATTTCTCCAAAAATTCCACCACTTAATGCAATCAATCCTTCCTTGTGGACAAGCAATGTTTCGCGGTCAATTCGGGGCACATAATAAAAACCTTCGGTATAGGAAAGTGTTGCCAGTCGGGCAAGATTATGATATCCGATTTTGTTTTTGGCCAGCAAAACTGTTTGGAAACCATCGTCTTTGTATTCTCTGTTTTTTCGGTCTTTGCAGAGATAGAATTCAGATCCAACAATGGGCTTGATGCCTTTTTTATGAGCAGCACTCACAAATTGAAAAACACCAAACATATTGCCAGAATCAGTGAGCGCAACTGCGGGCATATTATCTGCATGCGCTTTGTTGATCATTTCTTTGATCTCAGAGCTTGCTTGTAGCACTGAAAAGCGGCTATGATTATGGAGCTGCACAAAACTGGCATCAGCGAGAGAGGCCAGATTTTCTTTTTGATTAATTACAATTTCAGCACTTGGCTCAGGCTCAACTTTTATAGCTTCTTGTTCCTTAAAGTTCGCGTCTTCGAGCACAGGAGCCTCATAAACAAGATTTGAAGGATCGTTGATTTGCGGAACTTTAATGATGCCGCGATTTACTAATCCGAAAAAGCATTTACCTGTAGCAGAAACGTCATACCCTGCATCATGGGCATCACCGAAATCTTCGTTGAATAATTTTCTATGTAGTTCGGTAAGGGTTGGCCATTTGAATTTCCCCCCTTTACCTCCGGGTAAAGCGCAAAATTCGATTGAAAGATCTTTGGTGTCTAATGTTTTCTTTTTTGAAATATCGCTCTCAATTGTTTTGCGGAAAAACTCGCTTCCTACAACTTTAATATCAAATTCAATGTTATGTGCAACAAGGTATTCTGCTCGAGCAATATCTTCTGCAAATTTTTCTAAGACTCCTGACAAATCATGACCTTCTTGCAATGCGCGGTCTGTAGATATGCCATGAAGTTTTTCTGCATTGTAGGGTATGGTATAACCTTCCGGTTTTACTATTAAATTACCTCTTGATAGCAAGGCCCCATTGTAATCATGCAGTTGCCAAGCCAATTGAACCATGCGAGGCCAATTGTCGGTGTCACTTACAGGAGCGTTGTAATTACCCGGTAATCCGGTAGTTTCGGTGTCAAAAATGATAAACATGTTGCAAAAAGGCTATCCTTCAAAGGTAAGAAAAGGGGCTTTATGCTTGATGCATGTTAATAAGTTTAGGGGCTTTTGGGCTTAAAGAAAAGCTAGGGTTGCTTGAATTGCGAATTGCTTGATTAGTTCGACTCACAATTCACGTAACAAGCCGCTAAAATAGCCTTTGGAATAATGTGCTTTTTCTCGATAGGATTGATCCTTCATCAGAATTTTGCGCAATTTGGGCAGATTGTAATAAGGAACCCCTGGATATAAATGATGTTCTAAGTGGTAGCTAATGTTATAAGGAGCAACAACAATACTTTCAATGAAACTGGGATAAACAGAACGGGTTGAATTAAGCAAGTGAGTATATTCTAAATCGCCAAAATGTTCAGCAAAACTTCGAATATATTGAAACATTAGGAATGACGTAAAAAACGGAATTACCCAATAGAGTAGATAAAACTTCCACATACCGAAGATGGTTAAAATACTAAATAATAAAATATAGAAAATAAGAATCTGACGTTTTTGAGAAGGACTTTTTTTGTTTTGATTCACTCGTCCTATCATCCATTTTAGGTCCATAATTCCCTGAAAACCTATCAAATACAAGAATAATCGACCAATAAATTCGGATTTGGATTGAGGATGCTTAAATTCGGATCGCCCCAGTTTCGCCATCCAATCTGGATCATCATCGGTATTCAAATGCTGATGATGACCTAGATGATTCTTGCGATAGCTGTCAACGTTGATCATCATGGGCCAGCATACTAGCAAATCGGTGATAAAATCAGACAAACGACGATCTTTGAAAAATCTAAAATGGGAAACGTCGTGCATAATGACTGCTAAAGCATGCATGCGGGAACCTATAAGCACAACGGCTAAAACATAACTCAGTGGATTGAACCAATAGTTACATAAAACAATTACGGTGATAATAAAGATCCATTCCCCCAGAAGTGACGCTAACACTCGCAATGGCTGCACTTCATACAAAGGCTTCAACTCTTCCTTACTAATGTTGAGGTTTAAATCTCTTGCGTCGAAACTTGGCATAGGAGGATTTTGATGATTGCAAATCTACCAATTATTGCTTTAATATTGCGATTTAAGAACTTAACAAGGAGCAGCTTATTTTGTTCGAGTTCAGTTCACAAAGAAACTAATTGTTGTGTCGTTTTTTTGAGATTCGCTGTTTTCAAGGTGAGTGAAGGTTCATTTTTCAGTTTAAATCTTCTTCTGTTAACTGAAATTTAAACGACACTCAGAATTTTTCCAGGCCTTCAAAATGCATCGTGCTGCCGCCAATCTTTAGTTGTACACTGTAAACTTTTGGAGATTCACTTAAACAGCGTGTACTTTTTAAAATACCAGAGATTGTTCTGTCTAAGCATCGCAATTCTGTATAGTAGTTGTAATTTTCAGCAAGTTCAAAAAGTCCACAACTTTGTAAAATTTCATTTA